>NZ_CP041666.1:1807699-2108982 GCF_007301515.1 Radiobacillus deserti | reverse complement strand
AGAAGGAGAAATCCTTCTACAATCCTGATGTGTTAGTCTTTTACTGTATGTTTTGACCGAACACCAGTAAATACGGGAGCTTGCGTTTCAAAGTGGCGTACATGCCTCCATGAGGAAGTATAATACTTTGAACAGGGCACCCACCTGCGAAGAGCGGGATCAAAACTTCGAGGACGGACGGCACGATTGGGATTGATGACATGTACTATGGATAAAGCCTTAAGAGTTTCTGCTCTTAAGGCTTTTAATTTTGTCTTTTAAAAAGGTAAGATAAATAGAAGATAACACGAGATATATTATTCAATTTAATTTCAAATATGTATATGTGATACAATATTGGTAGGGTTGCTATTCTGAAAATGGAGGGAGAGGATTATTTGTTAAAAACCGTTCTTATTAGCTTAATATCTTTTATCATCGTAAGTGGCTTACTGTTCGTCGTTGGATATTGGTTTGACATAAAATTACTAGGGGTTAGTATTTACGAACGAACTGCATCGGAAATTGAAGCAGGTATGTCCGTGATACCCTTTGTTCTCGCATTAATCTTCAGCTATTTTTGTGGCAACTACTATCACCAAAAATTAAGATAGTACGGGGCTAACGAGTGATTTTTGTCTGTACTTGTGAATAGATAGATGATGGGGTTCGTGCAGTATGACGAAGGATTCCAGAAAAAAAGAACTGACTAGTATAGTCAGTTCTTATCTCGCAACTTGCTCTAGATTGCCGTTCTTTTCCATTCGGAAAGCGGGAGACGGGATATCCTCTTTGTCATCAAAGACAACCATTTTTCTCGCTCGATCCATAATTTGGATTAATACCTGATAATCTTCTTGTATCGTAGTAAGCTGATTTTGTAATAGATTTACCTTTCGTTCAAGCTCTTCTTTATCTTTCAGAAGGGCTTGTTTCTCTTGTTCTATTTTCTCTAAACTATCCTTGGACCTACTGGATTCTTGAACATCTTTTTTCATGTTTTTTAAATAATGGATCACGGTATCTAAGTCTAGTGATTGAGTCGAAGTAATGGGTTCTCTATATGCTTCAACTGTCACACGGTTCATATCGATTTCATCAGCCGTTTCACTTTCATAAGCAGGAGTGTGAAAGGTAGGAATAGAGCTTTGCCTTGAACTTGTCGTCTTCTTCTCCTTTGCCTCTGCTCTCTTTTTCTCTTTCCTTTGTCTCTTTGCAATGGCAACGGCTTGATCGTATTTTTGTCTTACTTCTGCATTCCAACGAAATCCGCAAGCAGCAGATGTGCGATTTAGCTTATCTCCTACTTCCTCGAATGCGTTTAATTGTGTACTTCCTTCACGAATATGACGCAGAACCGTTTCTGCCAATAGTAAATCATCTTCGTGGGACCATGCGTCTTGTCTTACTTTTACCAAGTATTCCACTCCTCATCTTTTTAGGTAATTGTTAATTTCATAGAAATAGTTTGTTAATTTTATCTCTAGTCTGTCCTAAAAGATTTGGAGTTATACTAGGTAAATTATTTTTTCTGCTGTTTATCTAGTATTTTCTCATAGACCGTCTTTAATGATTGCTCGAACTTACCTGTAGCTTTTGGTTGATAATAGGTTTTATTTCGTAATGTATCAGGCAAGTATTGTTGCTCAATCCAGCTTCCTTCGTAATTATGTGGGTATTTATAGTCGACACCTCTACCTAATTTAGCTGCTCCAGAATAGTGGGCATCCTTTAGGTGTGCAGGTATGTCACCAGAGGACCCTGTTCGAATATCATGTAATGCATCATCCAATGCTTTATATGCACTATTGGATTTAGGGGATAAGGCTAATTCTACAACAGCAACTGAAAGTGGAATTCTTGCTTCCGGAAAGCCAATTCGTTCTGCTGCTTCCACCGCAGCAAGGGCTCGCGGTCCTGCTTGTGGATTTGCTAGACCAATATCTTCGTAGGCAATCACAATCATTCTACGTGCGATACTATCTAAATCACCAGCTTCTATTAATCGACCTAAATAATGAAGAGATGCGTTTACATCACTTCCACGAATCGACTTTTGAAAAGCAGATAGAACATCATAGTGTGCATCCCCATTTTTGTCGTGCGAGAAGCTCTTTTTTTGCATACATTCTTCTGCAATAGATAAGTCAATATAAATTTGTCCTTCCTTCTCTGGCGTAGAAAACGCAGCTAGCTCTAACCCATTAAGTGCAGCACGAAGATCCCCATTGGAGGAATTTGCAAAATGCTCGATAGCTTCCTCTGTCACGAGTAGGGGAAGATCGCCTAACCCTTCTTCACGATCTGTTATGGCTCTGGACAAAGCTTCTTTGACATGTTCTATTTCTAATCGGTATAGCTCGAATAAATGACATCTGCTACGAATCGCAGGGTTGATAGAATGGTATGGATTACTAGTTGTGCATCCTATCAAGGTAATTAAGTTACTTTCTAAATGTGGTAATAGAAAGTCTTGTTTTCCCTTATCTAATCGATGCACTTCATCTAGAATTAACACAAGTGATCCAGACATCTTTGCTTCTTCAACGACAATTTCCATATCCTTTTTCTTATCAACGACCGCGTTTAATATTTTATAGCGTAAGTTTAATGACTTCGCCAATGCCATAGCCATAGAGGTTTTTCCAGTGCCTGGAGGCCCGAATAGAATCATGGAAGCTAAACGGTTGGCGTCAATCATCCGCCGAACCATTTTACCAGCTCCTACTAAATGAGTTTGACCAATGATTTCATCAATGTTTTTAGGACGCATTCGAAAAGCTAACGGTTTGTGATTCACGAGTATTTCCCCTTTACATATAAGTACGAAATCTATTCTATCTCTTTAGGGTAAGGATAACGCATTAAAAATGCAAGAACGAGGGTGTTCGTGCTATAATTACGTTTGTTGTTAAGCAGTAAAATATAGACAAAGAAGAAGGATGACTGTGTCAGATAAAAAATTATATAGAGGAGAAATCCAAAAAAGATGGACGTTCTTTGTTGGAGGACTAATCTTATTAGCACTAGGCATTGCATTAACTATAAAAGGTAAAGACTTAGGCATCAGTCCTTGGGATGTTTTTCATTATGGATTGTCTCTCCATTTTGGTTTAACAGTAGGACTTTGGTCGATATTAGCAGGTTTGACGATTGTCCTTGTGACGAGCCTATTTACACGAAGCGTTCCCCGAATTGGAACATTTTTAAATATGATTTTAGTAGGCTTATTTATAGACTTTTTCAACTGGCTTCTTCCAGATGTTGAACTCTTTTGGATAGAAGTCCTCGTCTTCATTTTGGGAATATTTATTTCCGCTTATGGAGTAGGGATTTATGTTGCCCCAAATTTAGGCGCAGGTCCACGAGATAGTGTTATGCTCCTTATTAATAAAGCAACCGGTTGGAAAGTATCCCGTGTACGAAATGGAATTGAACTCCTTGTATGTGTAGCTGGATTTTTTTTAGGAGGACCAGTCGGGATTGGGACCATTTTGATTGTGTTGTGTATGGGTCATATTATTGGGTATGCCATTCCGCAATCAGAGCAATTACTGAATTACGTAATAAGAAGAGGTGATCGAGATGAAGATCTCAACCAAGGGACGTTACGGCTTAACCATCATGATTGAGTTGGCAAAAAGCTATGGAGATGGACCCGTATCGTTAAAGACAATTGCGCGAGAGAATCACTTATCCGAACATTATTTAGAGCAATTGGTGGCTCCGTTGCGAAATGCATCGCTTGTAAAAAGCATCCGAGGTGCCTATGGTGGATATATGCTTGCTAAGGAACCAGATCAAATAACGGCCGGTGATGTAATTCGTATATTAGAAGGCCCTATCACTCCGGTTGAAGGAATTGAAGATGAAGAACCCGCGAAGCAAGCTTTATGGATACGAATAAGAGATGCGGTAAAAAATGTGTTAGATACAACAACGTTGGAGGATTTAATGAAGTATGGGGACGGAGAAAGCCAAGAACCATATATGTTTTATATATAATCTAGTAATCGGGAAAGGAAGGTAAGCATGGAACCCATATATTTAGATCATGCTGCAACGACACCTGTACATCCTGACGTTATTGCGGAAATGCAAGACATGCTAACGGATGTATTTGGTAACCCTTCAAGTATTCACTCATTCGGAAGAAAAGCTCGACATCTATTGGATGAAGCGAGAGAAATAGCTGCCTCTAGTATAGGCACAAAGGAAAAGAACATTGTGTTTACGAGTGGTGGAACGGAAGCTGATAATCTTGCTTTGATTGGAACAGCGCTTGCAAACAAGGATAAAGGAAATCACATTATTACGTCCCAAATCGAACATCATGCTACACTACATGCAGCCCATTATTTAGAAAAACACGGTTTTGAAGTAACCTATTTACCTGTTGATGAAACTGGTCGGGTTCGTTTGGAGGACGTACAACGTGCTTTAAAGGAGCAAACTATCGTCGTTTCCATTATGGCCGTAAACAACGAAACTGGTGTGATCCAACCCATCCAAGAAATTGGAGAGCTACTGCAACAGCATCCGGCTTATTTCCATACAGATGCGGTACAAGCATTCGGACTCATGGACATACATGTAGATGATTGGAAAGTTGATTTGCTTTCCGTGTCTTCCCATAAAATCAATGGGCCGAAAGGTATTGGTTTTCTATACGTCCGAGAAGGGGTTAAAATGACAAATCTTCAGTTCGGAGGAGAGCAGGAGCGGAAACGACGCCCTGGTACCGAGAACTTAGTTGGTATCCGAGGCTTTCAAAAAGCAATTGAAATTAGTCAGCAAGAACGCGAGCTTCGAACCAAGAAATATAGCTTATATAAAAAAATCTTCTTGGATACATTAAAAGAAAATGACGTGAATTTTTCTATAAATGGAGAGGAATCGCACATGATCCCGAACATTATAAATATAAGCTTCCCACGTACAAATGTGGAAGCATTATTGACGAATTTTGATTTGGAGGGCATCGCTTCCTCCAGTGGAAGTGCATGTACAGCAGGGTCTGTTGACCCTTCTCATGTCTTATCTGCTATGTTCGGTGCGGATCATGACAAAACCAAAAACTCTGTTCGGTTTAGTTTTGGTCTGGCTAATACAGAGGAAAATGTTAAAGAAGCGGCCGGAAAAGTAAGTAAAGTAATAAGTCGCTTAGCAAAGGATTAGGTGGTGACATATAAATGACAGATAACAAAAATATTCGAGTAGTTGTCGGCATGAGTGGAGGAGTTGATTCTTCTGTAGCAGCTTTACTTTTGAAGCAGCAAGGTTATGATGTTGTCGGTATTTTTATGAAAAACTGGGATGATACCGATGAAAATGGAGTCTGTACCGCAACAGAGGATTTCAGTGATGTTGTACGCGTTTGTAATCAACTCGATATTCCATATTACTCTGTAAATTTTGAAAAACAGTATTGGGATAAAGTATTTACTTACTTCCTAGATGAATATAAAGCTGGTCGAACTCCGAACCCAGACGTTATGTGCAATAAAGAAATTAAATTTAAAGCCTTTTTGGAGCATGCCATGTCCCTAGGTGCGGATTATTTAGCAACTGGGCATTATGCTCAAGTGAAACGAGATGGAGATCAAGTACAATTAATTCGTGGGAATGATGATAACAAAGATCAAACGTATTTCTTGAACCAATTGTCACAATCTGTATTATCCAAAGTGATGTTTCCAATTGGCCATTTACCTAAATCAGAAGTTCGTCGCATTGCGAAGGAGCATGATTTAGCTACAGCTACTAAAAAAGATAGTACTGGTATTTGCTTTATTGGAGAAAGAAATTTCAAAGAGTTTTTAAGTGAATATCTCCCTGCACAGCCAGGAAAAATGATGACATTGCAAGGAGAAGTGAAAGGTAGCCATGATGGGCTAATGTATTATACAATTGGCCAACGCCAAGGTTTAGGTATTGGTGGTGCTGGAGAACCGTGGTTTGTTGTTGGTAAAAATCTAAAGGACAACGTTCTTTATGTAGAACAAGGTGCAGAGACAGACTATCTTAATTCTGATGCCTTGATCGCCACAGATCTAAATTGGGTTAATGAACAACCGTTAACGGAACCATTCGAATGTACGGCAAAATTCCGCTATCGCCAAAAAGATAGTAAGGTTACCGTCCATCCATTAGAAAACGGCAGAGTAAAAGTAGTCTTTCATCAAACAGAGCGTGCCGTAACGCCAGGACAAGCTGTCGTGTTTTATCAAGATGAGGTATGTTTGGGTGGAGGAACTATTGATGAAGTTCAAAAAAATGAACGTGCTTTAGAATATGTAGGCTAACGGGACAGACAAAATGGGTCTGTCCCTCTTGTTTGAAATCTATTAAAATGATTAGATGGAAGGGTACAGGAATAGATAAGTAAAGGAAGGTTTTTTGTGGACAAATTAAATGAAGGTATCAAATATATGCAGGAACAAGAATATGAAAAAGCAGCAAAGCTGTTTAATGATTCGATAGAAGAAAATCCGAATGATCCATTAGGATATATTAACTTTGGAAATTTACTTCTCCATATAAATGAGTTAGAGAAGGCGGAGCGTTTTTTCCTTAAAGCGATTGAATTGGATGACCAAGCTGGTACCGCTTTTTATGGGCTGGGCAACGTTTATTTTGAAAAATCGTTGTTTGAAAAAGCACAGGAACAATTTCAAAAAGCTATTCAGCTAGGCTTGGAAGAAGCGGACGTATTTCTAATGGTTGGGTTATCGTTACAGAACCTGGATCATCAGAAGCTTGCGCTACCCTATTTTCAACGCGCAACAGAGCTTAATCCTGAGGATGAAGTGGCGTTATTTCAATATGGATTATCACTCGCAGAGACAAATCAAATTGATTTAGCACAGCAAACCTTCTTTCAAGTATTAAAAATCAATCCAAAGCATAGTGACGCCCACTATAATCTTGGAGTATCTTATTTATATAAAGAAGATGTGAATCTAGCGATGGATCATTTTAATAAGGCACTAGATATTCAACCTGAACATATGTTAGCCCAACATGCGAAAGCAAAGATTGAAGAAATAAACCAGCATTCAAACGGAGAATAAAGAAAAGGGGCTCTGAAAATGGAAAAGGAACAGAAGAAAGGGTTCATAAAGGGTGAACTCATTCATACCATTTTTACAAATGAACACGAACACTTTTCCATTGCTAAGATTAACGTTCTAGAAACGGACGAAGAAATCGAGGAAAAAGAGCTCGTTGTAAAAGGGTATTTTACTCGTCTTGATCCAGGAGAATCGTATCTTTTTCAGGGAGAATTTGAGAACCATAAACGTTTTGGAAAACAATATAACGTCCACCATTATGAGCGTTTTATACCGGAGACCATAGATGGCGTTGTTGCTTATTTATCTAGTGACTTGTTTTACGGAATTGGAAAAAAGACAGCTCAGAAAATCGTAGATATATTAGGAGAAACAGCCATTAGTCAGATTTTAAATGATGCTTCCGTGCTTCAGAAAATTCCAGGCTTAAAGGCAGAGCAAGCCGAGCAACTTCGTCGTTCCTTGCAAGAGCATCAGGGATTTGAACATATTGTCGTTAATCTGTCCAAATACGGATTTGGATTAAAAATGGCTCAAAAAATTTATGAAGCATACAAGGACAAGGCTCTAGAAGTGTTAGAGAATGATCCATATCAATTTGTGTTTGATATTGAGGGCTTCGGGTTTCAGCGTGCAGATGAGGTAGCTGCTAGAAAAGGGATTGAAAAGAATCATCCTAGTCGTATTCAAGCGGGTTGTGTGTATGTTTTACATCAAAGCACATTTAATGGCCATGTTTATTTACCGTTGGAGGATTTAATCACAAATGTTGAGCAGCTTCTTAATCAACGTTCGAACGATGTTTCATTTGATGAGATTTCGAAAGAGGTTGTTAACCTAAATACAGCTCAGAAGATAATTGTACAGGAGTCAAAGGCGTATTTACCAAGTTTGTATTATGCGGAAACAGGGTTTTGCTCGCAATTACACCGAATTATGAGTGAAACGATAGATGAGGAAGTTCCAACTGCGGACCTTTTAAAAATCGTAGGTTCCCTAGAAGAAGAAGAATCGCTTAGCTATGGAAAAAAACAGTTTCAGGCAATTGAGCAAGCCTTACATTCTAAAGTGATGATTTTAACTGGGGGGCCTGGTACGGGAAAAACCACTGTAATAAAAGGGATTATTAATGCGTATTCTGGACTCTTTGATTTATCATTAGACCCTAGAGATTATGACCAAGATCGGGCTTTTCCGTTTTTATTAACTGCACCAACAGGTCGAGCAGCCAAGCGCTTATCAGAATCAACAGGGCTTCCAGCCATGACGATTCACCGGTTACTTGGATGGAACGGACACGAAACGTTTGAGAAGGACAATGAGAATCAGTTATCTGGAAAGCTTATCGTCATTGATGAGTTTTCGATGGTGGATACATGGCTTGCTAACCAATTATTTCGAGCCATCCCTAGAGATATGCGAGTCTTAATTGTTGGAGATGAAGATCAGCTCCCTTCTGTAGGCCCTGGACAAGTACTTGCAGATTTATTGGCAAGTCAGAAGATTCCTTCCATCCAACTAGATGAGGTATATCGTCAAAAGGAAGGGTCTAAAATCATTCAGCTCGCCCATGAAATTAAAAATAATACATGTACTACTGGCTCCCTAGAAAAAGATGCTGATTTTAATTTTATTTCATGTGGGGAGCATCAAGTGGTAGACGTTGTGAATCAAATCGTCCAAAAAGCGTACGAAAAAGGGGTGGATATGCGAGACGTACAAATCCTTGCTCCTATGTACAAGACGAGGGCTGGTATCCATCAAATTAATCAACAGATACAATCTATCGTGAATCCGCCTAGTAAACAGAAACGTCATATTAAGTGGGGAGACGTGGAATATCGAACAGGAGACAAAGTGATTCAGCTCGTGAATCAGCCAGAAGATGGGGTTTTTAACGGAGACATCGGAGAAATTGTTGCGATTTTTAAAGAAAATGAAACGGAAGATAAGACCGAACAAATTGTTATCTCATTTGATGAAAAAGAAGTCCTGTATTTGAAGAAAGATCTAAATCATATCATGCATGCCTACTGCACTTCTATTCATAAATCACAAGGAAGTGAGTTTCAGATTGTCGTGTTACCGGTAGTACCGAGTTACCGACGTATGCTTCGTAAAAATTTATTATATACTGCAATTACAAGAAGTAAGAGTTCCTTAATTATTTGTGGGGACAAGCAATCCTTCTTACAAGGAATAAAAGGAGAAGACACGAATATGAGATATACATCCTTGGTTACTTTTTTAAATGAGTTGTTTAAGATTGACCAACAGGTAGGGGTAGCGGAGGAAGAAGCAGAAGAAGAACTGTCTCCATATGACTTTTTATAAGAAGCTGATTCAAACATCGGAAACGATAGTGAATCAGCTTTATTTTTTTCGACAAAATCCACCAAAACCCGGGTCGTGCCTGTCACCATGTATAAGAATCTAGTTATTTGGACAGTATGGTAGTAAAAGTTTTTCGTCAAGGAGTGGCTAACGTATGTATTGTCCAAATTGTAAAGGCAAAAACATCGGGAAAATTGGAAATCAACAATATTATTGCTGGAATTGTTTTATTGAACTTTCCTTAGAAAATGAAGTATTGGACGTTCATCAAGTAGAGGAGGATGGTACGTTAAGTTCCTTAAACGATTTATATTCAGAGGATGAAAGAACGCTACATATGTAGTCCTAATGAACAACTAGAGTACTAGAAAGAGCCCTTGTCAAATACAAGAAGACAAGGGCTTTCCTATGCAACAGGAAATCGGAGGGATGCAGGAATGTTCACGACAGACAAACAACTTAAGATTTTGTACAACATTATAATTGCGATATTAGCGGTCCTGTTTATCTATTTACTAACGAAGCTATTCCCGCTATATAAAACGTTTATTACGATTATCATTAGGATATTAACGCCATTTATTATCGCGGGAATTATCGCATTTTTGTTACATCCACTCATTGAGAAGCTACATAAGTTTAAGTATCCGAGATGGTTTGCCATTTTACTAATATATAGTCTATTTTTCGGTGGAATCGGCTATCTATTTTATGAAACGTATCCCATCGTGCTGCAGCAATTAAATGATTTAAAAAACAATCTACCAGTTTTTATGGATCAGTATCGGAACATCATTACAGAGGTGTATGATAGTACGTCCTTCTTACCGGAAAAAGTACATGATAAAATGGACGTCCTTTTATTAGAGGCCGAAAATTGGTTAGCCAACGTGCTAACGACTGCTGTAAAAGATTTAACGAAGGTCATGGACATCGTTATCATCATAACTGTAATTCCAGTCATCGTGTTTTATATGCTAAAGGATTTTATGCTCATAAAACGTGTCATGTGGAAGCTTACCCCAAAAAAATATCGAATTGAAAGTACACAGCTTGTTTCAGATATTGAAGAAAGCTTAAGTGGCTATATTAGGGGGCAACTTTTAGTCTGCCTATTTGTTGGGATTACGAGTTTTCTATTGCTATGGTTTTTTGGAATGAGGTATCCGTTGTTATTTTCCATCATTATGGGGGTCACGAATTTAATTCCTTATTTTGGCCCTATTTTAGGTGCAATTCCTGCGGTTATTATCGCCTTTACAATATCCACGAAAATGGTCGTATATGTAATTATCTCGGTATTTGTGGTGCAAATTATTGAAGGAAACTTACTATCCCCATTAATTGTAGGGAAAAGTGTTCACGTTCATCCATTACTTATCATTTTAGCTTTGCTAATTGGTGGAGAAGTAAGCGGAATAATCGGGATGCTCCTAGCTGTTCCTATTCTTACAGTTCTTAATGTAATCTTCCATCATTGGAATGCCATAAAGGCTACACGTTGACATCTTTCGGGAGTTTATCTATAATATCGCATAGCACCAATAATTATATGAATGAATACGTCGAAAATCATGAGTACGTAGAATTCTGCTTTAAAAGAGAGAATATCCCTTAGGCTGAAAGGATTTCAAAGCGTGAGCTACCGAAGCTAGATTGGAGTGCGATTAAAGATTGCCGGTACACGCCGTTATAGTGATAAGGTGATGGATACACGATTTGATCCATAATCAGGGTGGTACCGCGATAAAACTCTCGTCCCTGCTAATTTAGCAGCGACGAGAGTTTTTTGTTTGATAGGAAAGGGAAAGATTTTTGTAAGGAGCGTAAAACTTAGGCATGAGTAAAAGGAAAAGGAGATGGAATTATGACGAAACAATTAACTTCTGCACAAGTACGACAAATGTTTTTGGATTTTTTTAAAGAAAATGGGCATCGAATTGAGCCTAGTGCGTCTCTAGTACCAGTAGAGGACCCGACTTTGTTATGGATTAACAGTGGAGTAGCAACACTAAAAAAATACTTTGACGGCCGGGTTATCCCAGAGAATCCACGTATTGTGAATGCACAAAAAGCAATCCGAACAAATGACATTGAAAATGTTGGTAAAACAGCACGTCACCATACGTTCTTCGAGATGCTTGGTAACTTTTCCATTGGGGACTATTTTAAGCGGGAAGCAATTGAAATGGCTTGGGAATTTCTAACGAGCGAAAAATGGATTGGATTTAATCCGGAGAATCTTTCCGTTACGGTTCACCCAGAGGATGAAGAAGCGTTTGAATTGTGGAGAGATGTTGTAGGCTTGCCAGAGCATAGAATTATTCGGTTAGAGGAAAACTTCTGGGACATCGGGGAAGGACCAAGTGGACCGAACACAGAGATTTTCTACGATCGTGGAGAAAAATACGGAAATGATCCTTCCGATCCAGAATTATACCCCGGTGGGGAAAATGAACGATACTTAGAAATTTGGAACTTAGTATTTTCTCAATTCAACCATAATCCGGATGATACGTACACACCATTACCGAAGAAAAATATTGATACCGGAATGGGATTAGAAAGAATGGTTTGCGTCATTCAAGACACGCCAACAAATTTCGAAACAGACCTATTTATGCCAATTATCCAAAAGACAGAACAAATCGCATCTGTTAAATATGGGGAGTCCAAAGAAAAGGATGAAGCATTCAAGGTTATTGCGGACCATATTCGAACCGTCGCATTTGCTGTGAGTGATGGTGCACTGCCCTCTAATGAAGGACGTGGATATGTTCTTAGAAGATTACTTAGAAGAGCTGTTCGTTATGCGAAGTTAATCGGAATCGAAAAACCATTTATGTATGAGCTAGTTCCTACTGTAAGTTCTATTATGGAAAAATTCTATCAAGAATTAAGTGAAAAACAAGACTTTGTTCAAGATGTAATTAAAACAGAAGAAGAGAGATTCCATGAAACGTTAAGCGAAGGATTAACGATTCTCTCTAATATTATCAAAAAGCAACAGCAACAAGGTAAAGACGTAATTCCTGGTGAAGATGTCTTCCGTCTGTATGATACGTATGGCTTCCCGAAAGAATTAACAGAGGAATATGCGCAAGACGCAGGGTTTACAATTGATCACGATGGCTTTGAAGAAGAAATGAAGAAACAGCGTGACCGTGCGAGACAAGCCCGGCAAAAAGTAGATTCCATGCAAATTCAAGATAGTGTATTGTCAGAGGTAACAGTAGAGAGCGCGTTTATTGGCTACGATTCCTTAGAAGCTGAAGCGAACGTAGTGGAAATGGTAAAGGATAAACAATTGGTAAATGCTGCTTCCGAAGGGGACGAAATATATATTATCTTAAATCAAACGCCGTTTTATGCAGAAAGCGGAGGGCAAATTGCGGACCACGGTTGGATTCACGGCGTATCAGGAAAAGGCTTTGTAGAAGATGTTCAAAAAGCGCCAAACGGGCAGAATCTTCATCGTGTTACCGTGAAGGAAGGAAAGCTCACTAAAGGGGAAGCGGTTAAAGCGATTGTAGATGTTGCTTCTCGTTCCTTTATCGAGAAAAACCACTCGGCTACACACTTATTACATCAAGCCTTAAAAGATGTGCTCGGAACACATGTGAACCAAGCTGGATCGTTAGTAGCTACAGACCGTCTTCGCTTTGATTTTTCTCATTTCGGTGCTATTACCGAAGATGAAATAGAGAAAATTGAAGCGATAGTGAATGAGAAAATTTGGGAAAGCATTGCGGTTACAACGAGCTATCATTCTCTTGAGGAAGCGAAAAACATGGGCGCAATGGCACTGTTTGGTGAAAAATATGGAAATACTGTCCGAGTTGTTCAAATGGGGGATTATAGTCTCGAGCTTTGTGGTGGATGTCATGTTGACAACACAGCTGAAATCGGTTTGTTTAAAATCACACAGGAGTCTGGAATTGGGGCAGGTACTAGGAGGATCGAAGCAACGACTGGAAAAGGTGCATACGAGTACCTGAACAACCGTCAACAGTTATTAAGAAAAGCAGCACAGCTATTGAAGACAAATGAAGAGACGGTTCCAGAACGCATTGAAGGAGTCTACCAAGAATTAAAAGGAACACAACGTGAACGAGAATCATTAAGCCATAAATTGTCCAACCTAGAAGCAGCATCTATTTTGGACGAAGTGAAAGAGATTAATGGCGTTAAAGTGTTAAACAAACAAGTAGATGTTAAAGAGATGAATCAATTACGAAACATGGTGGATGAGCTAAAACAAAAAATTGGATCAGGTATTATCTTATTAGGTTCTGCTTCGAGTGGAAAAGTCCAACTTGCAGCAGGGGTGTCGAAGGATTTAATTGAAAAAGGATACCATGCTGGTAACTTAATAAAAGAAACTGCTACTCGTTGCGGTGGCGGTGGTGGTGGTCGTCCAGATATGGCTCAAGCTGGTGGGAAAAACCCAGAACAATTACCTTCTGCTCTTCAGTATGCGGAGGAATATGTTCAATTAGTCCAAGCAAACGGATAATGTAGAAAGTTGTCCATCTCTATTAAATGTATTAGTATAGAATTAGGTTCATTAGTAATTTACGGAATATGAGGAAATGGGGTGTGTTCAATGGACTCTATGGATAAAACAATGAAGTTTAACTTTCCAGAAGAACCGTTTGACGAGAACGTAAAAGATATCCTGTTAACGGTCCATGAAGCTCTACGTGAAAAGGGATATAACCCAATTAACCAGATTGTGGGTTACTTACTGTCAGGAGACCCTGCTTATATCCCCCGTCATAATGATGCTAGAAATTTAATCAGAAGAATTGAAAGGGACGAGCTAATCGAAGTATTAGTAAAACATTACTTGGAGCAGCACCGAGAGGCTTAGAATGAAAAAAATGGGATTAGATGTTGGGCAGAAGACAATTGGAGTTGCTGTTAGTGATGAGCTAGGATGGACTGCCCAAGGAATTAAAACGATAAAATGGGACGAAGCTGATTATTCAACTGCAGATGAAGAAATTGCAACCATCATTAAAGAGTACGATATAAAAGTGGCTGTTGTAGGTTTACCAAAAAATATGAACGGTACAATAGGAGAGAGGGGAGAGGCCTCCCTCGCCTATGCGAAGCATTTAGAAGACCAATTTTCATTGTCCACCGTTATGTGGGATGAAAGATTAACGACGATGGCTGCAGAACGAATATTGTTAGAGGCCGATATGAGTCGGAAGAAGAGAAAAAAAGTAATCGACAAAATGGCAGCTGCTTTAATTTTGCAAAGCTACCTAGATTCTAACAGTTAATAAATAGGAGGTGTAGAGGTTGGCATTAGAAGAAAAGGAACGAATTATCATTCCAGATGAAAATGGAGAAGAGCATCTTTTTGAAGTGCTGTTTACCTTTGACGTAGACGAAACGGGATATTCATATATAGCTGTTGTTCCAATGGAGCAAAAGGATGATGAAGAAGTAGAAGTATTTGCGTTTCGTTATGAGGAGAAATCAGCCGATGATGATGATTTATCCTTATTCCAAATTGAATCGGATGAGGAATGGGAAATGGTTGAGGAAATGCTTAACACACTGACAGACGAAGAAACGGATTAGAACTAAGTAACGAACCCCTTTCAGCGTTGAAAAGGGGTTCGTTTTTTACTTTCAGAAGCTATCCTTAAAGGGGATTTCTTGTGATCTAACTTGTTAAAAGTTATTTCGTTCTACGCATATGGAAATTTTGGTAATGTAATAGAAATTATGACGAACTATGTAGTATAATAGACCGGATGAAAGGGGGATGCTCTATGTCAACGTCTGAAAAAGACGGTACACACAAAGACAATGTCCAACAAAGGCTAGAGGAAGCTAGAACGGTCAGGAGAATCGTTGTCATCGTGTTAACTGTACTAGCTGGAATTCTAATTATCGCAGGAATATCTGGTTACTTATATGTCTCTTCCGCGTTAAAGCCTGTAGACCCTAGTGATGATACAAAAGTAGCGATTAAAATCCCAATGGGCTCATCTACTTCGCAAATTGCCAATATATTAGAAGAAAACGGCCTTATAGAAAACAGTATGATCTTTCGTTTCTATATTAAGTTCAACAATGCTACAGAGTTTCAAGCTGGAGAATACGAACTTTCACCATCCATGAAACTTGATGAAATCATTGATGCGCTTCAAACTGGAAAAGTGTTGAAGGAACCAGTAATTACGGTTACGATTCCAGAAGGAAAAACAGTAGAAGATATGGCAGCATTATTTGCGGAAAAAGCAAATATTAGTGAAGAAGAATTTTTGGATAAGGTGAATGATAGAAAATTTGTTGAGAAGCTAATTGATAGCTATCCATCCATTTTATCGGATACTATATTAGATCCAGAAATTCGTTATCCTTTAGAAGGGTATTTATTTGCTGCCACTTACGAATTCTATGTGGAAGATCCTAGTGTTGAATCCATCATTCATTCTATGTTGAAAAAAACACAAGCAGTCGTAGAACCATATTTGGATACTATCTCGGAACGTGATATGACCGTTCATGAAGCCTTAACAATGGCTTCTCTTGTAGAAAATGAAGCAAGAACAGAAGAAGAGAGAAAAACAATTGCTGGCGTCTTTTATAATCGTCTAGATGTGGGTATGATGCTACAAACAGATCCTACTGTTCTTTATGCATTAGGAGAGCATAAAGATCGTGTCTATCATAAAGACTTAAAAGTAGAATCACCGTATAACACCTATTATGTGACTGGGTTACCTGTAGGGCCAATATCCAATTTCGCTGAAAATTCTTTGCAAGCTGTATTAAAACCGACGGATACAGATTATATGTACTTTATTGCAGCAGATGATGGCAATATCTACTATTCAGAAACCTATGAAGAACATATGGAATTAACGGAAAAATATTTAAGATAAAAACATAGAGGCAGGGAATGAGGCGTTGCGCTTCCCTGCTTTTCTGTATGGAGTAGGAAGGAGGGGCACTATGGATGAGCATATAGAGGCTTATCTCCTATCCACGATAAAGAATCCAAAACCGTGGGTACTCGAGATGGAGCAATATGCGAGAGAGCATCGTGTACCAATTATGGAACCGTTAGGTATAGAGTTACTTCAACAAATAATTCGATTGAAAAAGCCGAAAAAAATACTGGAGATAGGGACTGCAATCGGCTATTCTACGTTACGAATGCTAGAAGCCAATCCTACATCTCATATTACAACGATTGAGCGTGATGAGGAACGATATAAAGTTGCTCAGCAGTATGTTAACGCTCAAGATACAGACAATCGAATTTCCTTATTACGTGGTGATGCATTGGAAACGGTAGATAGGGCGAAAGAAAACGGTCCGTATGATTTGTTATTTATTGACGCGGCCAAAGGGCAATACCAAGTGTTTTTTGACCAATATAGTGAACTGTTAACAGAAGAAGGAATTGTTATTTCTGATAACGTGTTATTTAAAGGACTAGTAGCGAAACAAACAGGAGAAAATAAAAGGCTGGATAAAATAGCACAGAAAATTAAAAGGTATAATGAGTACTTAGTGAACCACCCTAGATACAAGACAACCATCATCCCAGTTGGAGATGGCGTTGCAATTAGTGTGAGAAAAAACGTAAGTGAATAGAGAAAAAGGAGCAAGTAAGAGCATGTCAAACCATAAACCAGTAGTAATTGGAGTTGCCGGTGGAACTGGTTCAGGAAAAACTTCTATTACGAGATCTATCAGTCAACGATTTGCAGATAAAACTATCTTAGTTATCGAGCAGGATTATTATTATAAAGATCAAAGTCATTTACCTTTTGAAGAGAGACTACGGACGAATTATGATCATCCTTTAGCTTTTGATAATGATTTATTGATACAACACGTAAATGATCTATTAAATCATAAATCCATCGAAAAGCCAGTTTATGATTACGCGTTACATACCCGTTCAAATGAGACAGTAGAAGTTGAACCGAAAGATGTTATCATCTTAGAAGGTATCTTAATCTTGGAAGACCCACGTTTATTAGAATTGATGGATATCAAAGTATTTGTGGATACTGATGCGGACGTACGCATTATTCGTCGTTTATTACGTGACATCAAAGAAAGAGGACGTACCATTGATTCCGTTATTGATCAATATATAAATGTAGTAAGACCAATGCACTTACAATTTGTTGAACCTACTAAACGTTATGCGGATATCATCATTCCAGAAGGCGGGCAAAATCATGTGGCCATTGATATTATGGCGACAAAGATTCAAACTATCCTGAACAGGAAAGCGATTTAATTACAATATTTAGAAAACTGTTGAAAAAAAGTCGGAAATCTGCCATAGTATTTGTTAGTAGTTTTAAACAATACAAGTAACACATAGGATATTGGCTTATGCATGTAGAATTAATAGGTGAAATATGACTGGATTTACATGCTATACGGATAAACTAATTATTTATTGTTGGATTAAAGGAGTGTAAGGTTTTATGGCAGCAGAAAAAAGTTACTACATGACCCAAGAAGGTAAAGAAAAGTTAGAAAATGAACTTCATTATTTGAAAACAGAACGACGTCAAGAAGTAGTGGAACGCATTAAAATAGCTCGTGATTTTGGAGATCTATCTGAGAACTCTGAATATGATGCTGCGAAAGATGAGCAAGCGTTTGTGGAATCCAGAATCGCTCAAGTTGAAAACATGATTCGAAATGCGGTTATTATTGAAAACGATAATGACAACCCGGACGTCGTTTCCCTAGGGAAATCGGTAACGTTCCAAGAGCTTCCAGATGGCGACGAAGAAAGTTATACGATTGTAGGAAGTGCGGAAGCAGATCCTTTTGAAGGGAAAATTTCGAACGATTCTCCAATTGCAAAAAGCCTCTTAGGGCACCAAATTGGAGAAGAAGTTACGGTACCAACTCCCGGTGGAGACATGGTGGTAAAAATTATTGATGTAAAATAAGATGGAAAGCTATCAAGGGAACCTTGATAGCTTTTTGTTTTTTAGGATTTAAAATAGTTGTAACTCATGCTATGAGAGCAGGTTTATTTTTTCATTTATTTGAAGATACTGCTAGCATGGGGGTGGAAGAAATTGAATACGAAACGAGTATCCGTCTTGTCGCTTTTCCTTTTACTAGGATTTGGAGCACTCTTGTATCGATTAGCATCTATTCAACTCATATCGACCGAGAGCTTTGGACCGGATAACGTGAATTTACTGGAGGAAAGTGTTGATCAGCGCACTTCTGAAATTAATCTATCAAGTGGGAGAGGTATTTTTCTAGACAATAAGGAAAAACCACTTAATCAAGCGATGCGAAAAGACATCGTTTTATTTCCTTTTCTTGATCAGCTATCCAACAACGCTGTGTTAGATGAATTACCTGTATCAACCCAGCAATTACAAAATAAAATCAAGCAATTAAAAAAACCTTCTTACTTAACTGATTTATTTCCGATCACTGTGACTGATAGCTTATATGAAAAGATTAAAAAGGAACAAGTACCTGGAATAGTAGCAGTAGAAAGAACAGTAGTTCAAGACCCAACGGATGCTCAGCATTTGTTAGGAATTGTTCGGAATAATAAAGAGGAATACTATAATAGATATCCAGAATATGAGGATAATAAAGATGCTAAACCTATTGGAATATCAGGGCTTCAGGCAACTTTTGATCCGTTTTTACAATCGCAAAACGAACAAAAAATATTGTACCATGTGGATGCACAAGGAACTCCAATGATGGGACTGAACCTACGATATATAGGAGAATCAGATACTTTCTATCCGACAAAAGTGCAAACGACTCTCGATATGGAAAAACAGAAATTAAGTGAAAAGATTATTGATAAGTATGACATGAAAATGGGTGGATTAGTTTTATTAGATGTAGAATCTAGAGATGTTTTGGCAATGGTTTCCCGACCGACTATTGACATGGAGCAACCGTATAAGGGGAATACCATACAAAATCAAATGTTAACGGCTCATTTTCCTGGATCCATATTTAAGACGGTGACTGCAGCAGCAGCTTTGGAGTCAGATAATGTAGATGTTTCACGTAGCTTTAACTGTAACCAAAACTTATACGGGGATGGTCCATCGGATCGACAGCTGGGCTCCTTAACTTTTACAGAGAGTTATGCGCAGAGTTGTAATAGAACGTTTGCTATCCTTGCAAATGAGCTTGTCAAACAGGATCCAACTATTTTAGAGACATATGCAGATAAGTTAGGATTATTGGAGCCGGTTGGGTGGAACGGAACTGTCTTTCATTTTTCAAACTTTAAACAATTTCCAGATGAAGAACCAGGAAAGGTATGGGGAAATGAACAGGATCCAAATGTGGAACGAGCCATTGCTCAAACGGCTATTGGACAAAAGGAAGTTAGAGTAACGCCACTGGCTATTGCTAATATGATGGCAACAGTAGCGGATGGTGGAAATAAAAAAGAAGTGAGGGCTGTTCAAAAAATACTGTATAGGAACGGTACGTCGATGTTTGACTTTTCCATGCATCGGAACCGTAAAAATGAACTAAAACCTGAGACTGCAAAACTACTACAAGGATTAATGGAACAGGTTGTAGAAAATGGGACAGGACAAACATTTAAAGGGCTACAAGTAGCTGGAAAATCTGGAACTGCCCAAACAGGTATGGAAAATAAATTCCATCATTGGTTTGCAGGGTATTTTCCGAAGGATAATCCTAAGTATGCAATGGTTGTGGTGGATTTATATCAATCTGATGAAGCTTCGACTACGTACAATATATATCGAGATATAGTCTCTAATTTATTGCGAGGAGATTCCTCCTAATTCTCTAACAATAGCCCTCACTATGAGGGCTATTGTTAGAGATGGTTTTCAATCCGGAATAAGATAAAAAGATGGAAGTTAGGAAGATTTTGAGATATTTCCATTTACTATTTGATACGGATGGTGCGGAAGAAGTGTATTTCTTACAAATGAATCCTTGTCCTGTGCTACAATAAAGGCTAATACAATTTGTTCTTCCACATCAAAAAATTTGATCTTCTTGCCATCGAGATAGAGAAAATAACAAATTGGTTCTTTTGTTTATCAAATCCTATGTCTTCGAATGAAGTTTGCCCCCATAATGCTCGATCAAACTTTGTTACCTTTAACAACGTTAAACACACTCCTTAGCTTCTTCCATAGGTTATATTAGATACTTATGTAGTAACTCCTTCTGATATGCCAAAACTAGAAGTAGTTCGACAAAAATAGTAAAAAAGAATGGACGAACGTATCATTGGTTCGTTTTTGATATCATAGTATAATAGGGATCATACAAGAGCATTTCTTAAGCCTATTAAAGGTCTTATTAGATCTAAGGTACTGAGGAGGGACTTCATGTCAGACGAATACAATCCATACACAAGA
This sequence comes from Radiobacillus deserti, assembly GCF_007301515.1. Classification (GTDB taxonomy): domain Bacteria; phylum Bacillota; class Bacilli; order Bacillales; family Amphibacillaceae; genus Radiobacillus; species Radiobacillus deserti. Next base: position 2,088,194 of record NZ_CP041666.1, on the reverse strand, counting down.
GTGGACAAGTTTGAAAAGCGAAGAAAAAATACGAAAGCAATTTCTTTTCTTATAGGTATTGGGAGCATTCTTCTTGTTGTGCTTATAGGACTTATCATTTTTGGTGGGGGGGAAGAGGAAACCGCACAAGATACCAAGGAGGAACCTGAAACAGAATCAGTTTCATCAGATATGGAAGACTCTACACTGGATTCAAGTGAATCGACAACCGACACGGATTCAGATAAGACCACTGACGTGGAGACAAGTGACGAGGAAGAAGTCGATCCAGTGGTGGAAGAAGTTCCTTCTGATGACCCAAATGTGATAAAAGCATTTCAAGGTGATTGGGAACCCATTGGTACGCAGCAAGAAGGAAACCACGTTATTACATTCGAACAAGGAACAGTGGATTGGAAAGAAATGATGGATGCCGTAAGTATGGCCACGGGATTAAGTCGGACCGATATGATACAGTGGTGGGTTTCACGATCTGGTGATCAATCTGTACAAGCTACCGTTTCCAATCCTTCTGAGACAGAAATATATCGTGTTTCCGTGAAGTGGGTGGATCATCAAGGATGGCAGCCAACACTTGTAGAGCAACTTAAAGAAAATGATCAAAAACATCGATTTAAAGAAGATTCTTCCAACGACTCGGGTGCACAAACAGAGTAGAGCAAATAGGAGGCAACATCATGACAGTAGGAATAATTGGAGCAATGGATGAAGAAGTAGCATTACTACAAAAAAATATGAGCAACAATCAAACAGAAACAATAGCAGGAAGTACCTTTATTACGGGGCAGTTGAGAGGAAAAGATGTCGTAGTGTTACAATCGGGCATAGGAAAAGTGAATGCAGCAGTGGCCACAACAATTTTACAAGAACGTTATAACCCGAGCATCGTGATTAATACAGGTTCAGCTGGAGGATTTGCTCCACAATTAAAAGTGGGAGACTTAGTAATTTCTTCCTCTGTAACACATCACGACGTCGATGTAACAGCGTTTGATTATGAATATGGACAAGTTCCCGGAATGCCCGCAAAATATGAAGCGGATCCCAAATTAGTGGATATCGCGTTGAAAGCAGCTGCGGAATTAGACTCCATTCAAGCAGTAAAAGGAATTATTGCAACTGGTGATTCGTTTATGCAAGATGAAGAGCGAATTAGATTCGTTCGGAATAAGTTCCCTGAAATGATCGCGGCAGAAATGGAAGCAGCAGCTATTGCACAGGTTTGTTATAAATACGGGACTCCGTTTGTCATTGTACGTGCATTATCGGATATTGCAGGAAAAGAATCCTCGGTGTCTTTTGATGCGTTTTTAGACACAGCAGCTACAAATGCAGCCAATTTAATTATGAATATGGTGGAGAAGGTATCGTAATTACGTTTCCATGATTTACATCCTAAAACCTTTCACTTTTATGGTATGATTTTGGAAGGGGAGGGGACGACATCATGGAGGAAAATCGAAAACTTCTTAAAGCAAAAATCGAAGATTATAGTAGATTCTTAATTACATTATTGATTGTAAGTAGCTATTTTTACATTGGAATGTTGATTAATACGTATTTAGAACCGAATTTAGATAAAGCTATTTTCCTAGTCTTTTTGATGCTGACAAGTCTATTTGTAGCAGGTGTATTTGCTGGCCTACTCAAAAAATGGATGACTCGTATTCAAGAGGATGAAGGGATAAAATAAACCTCTATTTCAATTTGAAATAGAGGTTTATTTAAAAACGTGGATACCGGTTATAGGACTAGTATTCCTAAACGTTCCACCTAAGGCTTTGCCTCGCCTTTCCTAACGTATGAGAAGGGCAACTAAGCCCTAGTATCCTCTTACAAATAATTAAAATAGTAATATCCACCACCGATGATGAGCAAGAGTATAATAGCCACAATGAAAAATCCATTTCCATTGTTACTACCGTACCCATAGCCATACCCAGGTACTCCACCAAGGCCAGCTCCGTAACCGTAATCATAGCCATAACTAGGATAACCATATCCTACCGGTTCTCCAAATCCTATAGATGGGCCGGAACCATAACTAAAATCGGGTGTTTCATATTCTACAATCTCGTCATTAAACTCTCCGTACATGGGTTGAAAATAAGGTGAAAATCCCCCATATGCCATAGTATCACCTACCTTTAACGAATATGGGATATGATATATCGTATGATAAAATCCCAATTCGCGTATAGGTGAATGGCTTAATTATTGATCATTCAATTTTTCTTTTCGATAGTATTCATGGAACACTTTCATTAAGGCTCTTTTTTCAATTCTAGAAACATAGCTCCTAGATATCTTTAATTTTTTGGCGATTTCACGCTGTGTTAAATCTTCTTCGTTATTTAACCCGTAGCGACATATGATTACTTCCTTCTCGCGCTTGTCAAGAATATCTAAATACTCTCTAATTTTCTCAACTTCCATATTTAATTGGATGTACTCAATGACATCTTCGTTTTCAGACTGTAAAATATCAATTAAACTAATCTCATTTCCTTCCTTATCTTGCCCGATTGGATCATGAAGGGACACATCTTTTTTTGTTTTTTTTAGGGCTCGTAAATGCATCAGAATTTCATTCTCAATACAACGAGCCGCATAGGTTGCGAGTTTCGTCCCTTTTCCACTTGAAAAACTCTCAATCCCCTTTATTAATCCAATGGTCCCGATAGATATGAGATCTTCGGTATCCTCACCGGTATTTTCAAACTTTTTCACTATGTGCGCAACGAGTCTTAGGTTATGCTCGATTAGCATATTTCTAGCATTTTCGTCACCTTCTTGCATTTGCTCGATGTATTTTGCCTCTTCATCTGGGGGGAGAGGTTGAGGGAAAGCATGATTTTTCACATATGATACGAAGAATAACGCTTCCTTCATTAGAAAAGCTAGTGCGCTTAGAATGCTAGACAAGCACATGCACCTCCTACTGTTTGGGCTAGAGCCTATATACTAACTTTATGTAAGCAAGGGCATAATTGTGCCTGTCCAGTAAAAACTTCAGCCATAAAAAAAGAGACATTCTAATCAAGAATGTCTCGAATTATTAGCCTTCCTGTTCTGTTTTCTCTTTATATGTCGAATAGGCGTCTTGTTCTTTGTTGTTGAACCAAGGTTTAACTCCGCTTTCATGGGCTGCTCTTGAAATCATATGACCAGAGACTGGTGCTGTTAGTAAAACGAAAAGTAAGCCTAAAATTAACTTTCCGCTTACAATTCCATGCTCAAAATATAAAAAGATAAACGCTCCAATCATTATTCCTGCGATACCTAGAGTAGAAGCCTTTGTCGCCGCATGGAGTCTTGTATAAACATCTGGAAAGCGTAAGACCCCAATCGAACTAGAAAATATAAAAAAGGTACCAGAAACCAAACAGATGATAATGATTAGATCAAATAGGACCTTAATCCACGTCTCTATCAATGATAACACCCTTTTCTAAGTATTTGGCAATCGCAATGGTTCCGATGAATAATAGGATTCCAATAAGCAAGATAACATCGTTAAACTTAGTGGTCAGTAACATGACCGCTAACAACCCAGCCATTGCCATTAAATTTATTCCAATTGCATCTAAGGCAACAGCACGATCGGGGTTAGTTGGTCCAACGATCGCCCGAATTAGTAATATATAATCAATGAAATCGATGTAATGACAAAACAAGCAATTGTAACGATTTGAATTAAATACTGTGTGAAATCAGTGATACTACTCATCTTGTCACCTCCATAATTGCCTTTTCAAAGGTCTCTTTAATCGATTTGATGGATTCTTCTATATCATCTAGCTCCATCGCATGGATAAAAATCTCTGAATTATCATCCGATACGGCTACGGATAGGGTACCGGGTGTTAACGTAATAAGGTTCGCCAGTAGGGTAATTTCCCAATCTGACTTTAAGACTGTTGGCAATGTAAAGATACCAGGTTCTACATTTAATTTCGGCTTGTAGACGAGCTTTACGATTTCGATATTTGAGAGCAACAATTCTTTAATAAATAATTTTACTAGCTTTAAAATGTTGATTGCTCTTCGTAAATAAAACGCGTCTGGAATAAATCGCTGCAAGACGAGTAACAACAATATCCCGATAAAGTAGCCAAATAGAAAAGTAGGGAAGGTGTAGCTTTCTTGTAAAAACATCCACATAATCGCAATGATGATGTTTAAGACAATTTTGAAAAGCCATTACGGATTCCCCCTTAGAACAGATTCAATATATTGTTCAGGATGCATTAAGTAATTGGAAATCTTTTCAACAGTTGGATAAAAGAATTCAGCTCCGAGACCAAGTGCTACTGAAAAGAAGAGCAAAAATGAAATGGGAATTGATAATTGTCGCGCCAATTTTTTATTTGGCTTTAGCGATTCGTCCTTTTCCCCCCAGAATACTTGAATGAAAATACGAAGGATAGACAAAAGAATGAGTAAGCTGCACCCTAACCCAATGATGGAGAGAGCAATCTGATCGGCACTAAAGCTAGCTTGTAATAATAATAGCTTTCCTATAAATCCACTAAACGGTGGCACACCAGCGAGGACAAATGCTGCTAAGAATAGCAACCAACCGAGAAGTGGATAGTGATGGATTAGTCCACTCATTTTCTTCATATTTGCAGTTCCAGTTAGAATCACAACTGCACCAACCAGTAAGAACAACGCACCTTTTATAATCATATCGTGTACGAGATAATATACAGTTCCACTTATGGCAGTTTCCGTGTTAATGCCAATTCCTAACATCATAAAGCCAACAGCAGGAATGACATTGTAAGCGATAATTAACTTGATATTCGTAGTGGAAAGTGCCCCAATTACCCCGAAAATTAACGTTAATCCCGCAATCCATAAAAACAATTCATGTGTATTCGTTTCTTGTTGAGGAAACATCAGTGTAAACACTCGTAGAATGGAGTAGACTCCAACCTTTGTCAGTAACGCACCGAATAGTGCGGAAACAACTGAATTTGGAGCGGAATATGGTCTTGGCAACCAATAGAATAATGGGAATAAGGCAGCTTTCGTACCAAAAACGAAAAATAGCAAAATACTAATCGTGGTAAGAATACCGCGTTGATCCACCTCTGCAACCCGTTCCGCAATGTGTGCCATGTTAACAGTCCCAACTACAGAATATAAAAAAGCGACTGTTGTAACGAATAAGATAGAAGAAAATAAGTTAATCAATACATATTTGATCGATTCACGTAACTGTACCTTTTCTCCACCCAAAACAATTAAAGCGTAGGAAGCCATTAGCAATACTTCAAAAAATACAAACAGGTTGAATAAGTCTCCGGTTAAGAAGGCTCCTGAAACCCCGGTAATAAGTAAAAAATAAAAAGTGTAAAAATAGTGTGTCTCTTGTTTAGTATTTAATGAGTAAGGAGCATACCATACAGCTGCAAGCGCAATGATGTTAGTTGTGAGCACAAGTAGGGTGGACAACAAATCGGCTACAATAACAATTCCGTACGGTGCTGCCCAATCCCCAGTTTCAAGAATAATAGAGCCTTCTTGACTGACTCGATAAAAAAGATAGCTGACATACACAAGATTTCCGATTGTTAAAGCTTTTGCAAGCAATCGGGAGAGCTTTATATTTTTGTTGAAAAAGGCCAAAAATATCCCAGAAATCATCGGAATTAAGATTGGCATTATAGCTAAGTTACTCATAATCATTCCCTCGCAATTGGTCCATATTATCCGTTTCATTTTCCTTTGCAGCTCGATAAGCGAGTACTAATAAAAGACTCGTCACCCCAAAACTAATTACGATGGATGTTAGAATGAGAGCTTGTGGCAAAGGATCCACATAGTTATGGCTATCGTGATCCGTCAAAATAGGTGGCTTACCATCCGTAAGCCCACCCATTGTTAAAATAAATAAGTGAGCACCGTGGGAGAGCAAGCCAGTACCTATAATGATTCGAATCAACTGTTTTTGTAAAAGATTGTATATCCCTGTTGTAAACAAAATACCTGCAAGGATGGACATAATGATTTCCATCAGTCCACCTCCTTGTTTTTACGAATTTTGATTAAGCTATAGATTCCTAGTGCTGCAATTCCTAACACCGTGATTTCAAACAAAGTATCTAATCCACGCATATCCACTAGGATGACATTCACGACGTTATCTCCACCACCTAAAGTATGGGAGGTTTCAATGAAATACTCCGAAATGCTTGGGAACCATTTGCTACTATGAGCAGAAATAGCAACAAGGGTTAATAAAGTTCCAAATCCGATGGAAATAGCTGCATTTATCAGTTTTGTACGTACCGTATCCTGTTTCGGTTTCATTTTTGGTAAATGATAGAAACAGAGTAGGAAAAGTGCCACAGTGATAGTCTCAATGACTAATTGGGTTAACGCTAAATCCGGTGCTCGATAAATAACAAATAGAATGGATAAACCGTACCCAACAACGCCTAATATTAAGATTGCCGCAACATTATTCCTTGCCACAATAGTACCAACCGCAGCTACAATCATCATGATAGCAACTAATAGTTCCGAAATTTTGATTTCAGATGGATCAGCTTCTAAAAATGCAAATCCATCACTCGTGACGAGTGTAAAAATACTTACGATGAACATGGCTACAATGATTAATTGTGCGTAAAGTCGAAGAGATCCCGTCATATAGCTCTTTGTAATAGAAGCTGGGACTGTCTCCGTCTTTGCGATGAGCAGGTCATATAATCGGTTAAACGTGAATCGGTCTGATAGTTTTTTATATACAGTATCCCATTTTTTCTTAGTTACAAACAGTAATGTGCCAATTCCAACTACGGCTAGAGACATATACAGAGGTGGAATAAACCCATGCCAGAACTTAATTTTATGTGGTTCATGAATACCAGATACAGCGTATGCGGCGTGTTCAAGCAATGTCCCATTTACCAAAGAAGGGAATAATCCAATCGTGATGACTCCGATAACCAAGAGAATAGGGGAAATCAACATTCCGATTGGTGCTTCATGTGGCTTTCTAGGAAGTTGTTCCAGCTTGGCTTTTCCACGAAAAATACCGAACACAAAGTACATGGAATACACAAACGTGAAGATACTTCCGAAGACAGCTAACCACGGCAATGCATGTTGAATAAAATTAGCGATAGCTGTACTATATTCTGACCCATGAAGAGTAGCATCGAAAAACAGTTCTTTACTGTAGAATCCATTCAAAAATGGAAGAGGAACGCCTGCCATAGAGAACGTACCAAAAAACGCTAGCGTTGCAGAAATAGGTAACAACGTCATTAGTCCGCCCAGTTTGCGGATATCCCTAGTTCCTGTTTCGTGATCAATAATACCTGCTACCATAAACAAGCTTCCTTTAAAGGTGGCATGGTTTAAAATATGGAACATTGCTGCAAAAACGGCAATTTCTGTCCCAATCCCGAGCATTGTCATAATCATGCCTAGTTGACTTATGGTCGAGTAGGCTAAAATACCTTTTAAATCTGTTTGTCTAACTGCTAGGAATGAAGCCCAGCATAGTGTAAGAATTCCAATTCCTGCAACAACAATGAAAAACCAATCATATCCGTGGAAAAGTGGTGACATTCGTGCAATTAGATATATACCAGCTTTCACCATAGTGGCTGAGTGTAAGTATGCACTTACAGGAGTTGGGGCTTCCATAGCATCAGGAAGCCAAATGTGAAATGGGAACTGTGCGGATTTTGTGAATGCACCTAAAATAACAAATCCTAAAATGAGAGGTAGGTATGTATGATTTAAAATAACATCACTCTCGGATAGAATACCTTGGATACTCGTTGTGCCTGTAATATTAGATAGTAGAATGAAACCACCTAACATACTTAATCCACCAAACACGGTAATAAGCATTGATTTTAGAGCCCCATATCTGGATTCTTTTTTATAATTCCAATATCCAATTAGTAAAAAAGAGGAAATGGAGGTCAATTCCCAAAATGTGTATAGGACAAAAACATTATCCGATAAAACAACCCCCAGCATGGCAGACATAAACATTAAGAGATAAATGTAAAAGTGGGCAAGCTTTTCTGATTTATCTAAGTAGAAGATGGAATATAGGGTTACTAGCGCTCCTATACCACTGATTAATAAGACAAATAATAAGCTTAAACCGTCCAGATAAAAGTCAAAGGAAATATGTAAAGAGGGAATCCAGTTAAAATGCTGTTTAATCGGTTCAAAGTCAGCTCCCAAGTATCTTGCAAAGAAAATAAATATAACAATGGGAATCCATATTACAAAATATCCAATATGTATTTGTTCTTTTCGTTTATTCATAATAGGAATAAACAAAGCAAATATAAGTGGTAATAATACGATCAATAACATTCGTTCTACTCCTCCTTACGTAGGTCATAATCTTGGTTAGTTAAGGCGATGCTCACATATCTCCATTCATTTTATGATGAAAGTATTGATTATTCAACCAAAGTACATCTCTATCATAGCCTAAATAAAAAGCCCTTGCCAATCAAACGGCAAGAGCTTCGTCAATTATAGACGTTTCGTCTATTATCGGGAGTATTCAATTTCATGTAGCAAGGATCTCTTTTTAATCTCTTGCTCAATTAATGTAATAAATTCAGTACTTAAATCTAGTTCAGTGGCTTTGTAATAAGATTCAATTAATAATTTGTCTGATAAGTTTTCCATATCGTTGCCTCCTATAATGGAAGTCCCTTTGCAAATCGAGTATGAAAAGGTTTCGAGAAGAGGTCTTACCTCTCTCCCTTTCAAGATATTAATACTTTACCACGAAACGAGAGGTCGGACAAGCGGTGAGTTATCTACAGAAAGCTGTATATAACTTGTGATTAAAATAGGAATAACTTGTCTTAGATTTGATGTATCATAGGGGAAATTGTGAATAAAGTTATCCACAGAAATCACACCATCGAAATTTGTCGAAGACTTTTTCGAAAAAAGTTGGATTTTTTTCATAAGAATAGTAGGTTATACAAAAATTTTCTAGATTTGTTTTGAAACAATACAAGAAATTGTATATCATGAGTAAGGAGTTAGAAGCTCGTGATAAGGTAAATGAGGTGAATAGGTTGTTAAGAAGGTTTTTACCTAATGAACATGTGAAAAGCGTGTTTGATATAAAACCAGAGGATTTAAAAGCAAAAGCAATTAAAGGCATTATTACAGATTTAGATAATACGTTGGTAGCGTGGGATGTTGCTGATGCAACACCAGAGATCATAGACTGGTTTAAGTCAATGGAAGAAAATAATATTAAAATAACGATAATCTCTAATAATAAGGAAGAAAGAGTAAAATTATTTTCTGAACCATTAAATACTCCTTTTGTATTTAGTGCTAGGAAGCCGTTAGGAAGAGCGTTTAAACGAGCTACACAAAGCATGGGGTTAAACAGAGAGGATGTCGTCGTCATCGGGGATCAACTTCTTACAGACGTGTTGGGTGGGAATAGTGCAGGTTTTTACACTATCCTAGTAGTCCCGATTGTACAAACCGATGGTAAGATCACAAAAATAAACCGACAAATTGAACGTCGAATCTTGAGCTGGATGAGAAGAAAGGGAATGATTAGTTGGGAGGAATAGAAGTGGAGCCTATTATTTGTCAAGGATGTGGAGTGGAGGTGCAGTCTGAGGATGAAACAGTGCCTGGATACGTACCAGCTTCTGCTTTAAATAAAGAAGTAGTTATTTGTAAACGATGCTTTCGGTTAAAGCATTATAATGAAATACATGATGTTTCCTATACAGATGATGACTTTTTAGAAATGATTAGCCAAATCCGAAATGCTGAAGGGTTAATCTTGAATATCGTGGATATTTTTGATTTTAGTGGAAGTATCATTCCGAGCTTAAAAAGACTCACAGGTCACAATCCCATTTTATTAATAGGAAACAAGGTCGACCTTTTACCAAAGTCGACGAACCTTCATAAGTTAAAGATGTGGATGAAGCGTTCTGCAAATGAGTTAGGATTAGAAGTTGAGAATGTGTTTTTAATCTCTTCTATTAAAGGCAGTGGAATGGATCGTTTAATTTCGGAGGTTGAGACATATCGAAACGGGAAAGATGTCTATGTAGTAGGGAGTACAAATGTTGGGAAGTCAACGTTCATTAATCGTTTGATTAATCAAACTACAAGAGTAAAGGATGCCATTACGACTTCTTATTTCCCGGGAACCACCCTAGGGTTTATCGATATTCCATTAGATGAGCAAACGTCATTATATGATACTCCTGGTGTTATTAACCGTGCTCAGATATCTCATTACGTATCTGAAGCAGATTTAAAAGTAATTACACCAACAAAAGAGGTGAAGCCTAGAGTCTACCAGTTGAACGATAAACAAACCTTGTACTTTGGTGGACTTGCACGGATAGATTTTGAAAAAGGGGATCGTTGTTCCTTTATTTGTTATTTTTCAAATGGATTACCGATTCATCGGACAAAGCTAGAAAATGCGGATGCTCTTTATGAAAGACAGCTAGGAGAAGTGCTTCACCCACCAGACGAAACTACAAAGTCGATGTTACCACCTTTGCAGGCACAATCATTTAAAATAAAGGAAAAAACAGATATCGTTTTTCCAGGATTGGGATGGGTGACAGTTCCCCCTGGAGTTACTATCACAGCTCATAGCCCGAAGGGAGTTACAGTTTCTATTCGGGAGGCATTGATTTAGGAGGGATGAAATGGGGATAACGCTAGGTTTAATCGGATTTCCTGCTAAGCATTCTTTGTCTCCTTGGATTCACGGAGCATTTATGGATAAGGCAGGTATAGAAGGGACCTACACAATCTACGAGACCAAACAGGACGATTTAGAGCAACAATTAAAAAAATTAAAAATGCATGGGATTGATGGTTTTAATGTAACTGTTCCATATAAACAAACGATTATGAATTATTTAGATGACATAGACGATGCAGCTGCAAAAATTGGTGCGGTCAATACGGTACTTCAACAAAATGGGAAATGGATTGGGTATAATACGGATGGGCTTGGTTATCAACAATCTTTGAGAACTGCTTTTCCTAATCTTTTCTCAGGTGATAAACATGTTTTAATTCTCGGTGCTGGAGGGGCTTCTCGAGGTATTTACTATACACTATCTCAAGGTGAATTCCCACAAGTCGATATCGCCAATCGTACGAAGGAAAAAGCGGAAGCATTTCTTCCTTTAAAAAGTGATCGTACGGATTCGAAGGTGATAGATTATAAAGAAGCAGAAAGAGTTCTTTCTACCTATGATTTAATCGTTCAAACGACTTCTGTAGGGATGAAACCTCATGTGAACGAACAGGTAATAAAACTAGAAAAACTGTCTACTCATTCGGTAGTAAGTGATATTGTATATCAACCAATTCAAACGCAGTTATTAGAAGATGCTGAGAAACGGGGGGCATACATACACCATGGCCATGCAATGCTTCTCTATCAAGCACAGGCTGCATTTCAGATTTGGACAGGGAAGCAACCGCAAGTAGACTCGATGTTGTTAGATTTAGAAAAACGATTGCGAGGCGATTAAATGTTAACTGGGAAACAAAAAAGATTTTTGAGAGCAGAAGCACATCATTTAAATCCAATCTTTCAAGTAGGAAAAGATGGAGTAAATGATAATATGATAAAACAAATCGATGATGCTTTGGAAAAACGAGAGTTAATTAAAGTTTCTGTCCTGCAAAATTGTCTAGAAGATAAAGAAGTTGTTGCAGAAGCTATATCCGAAGGTACCGGGGCTGAAGTAGCACAAATCATAGGAAATATAATTGTGCTATATAAAGAATCTAAAGAAAATAAAACGATACAACTACCTTAGGGGTGACCTATGAAGAAAGTAGGACTTCTAGGTGGAACATTTGATCCACCACACAACGGTCATTTATTAATTGCAGAAGAGGTTCGTCAAGCGTTAGGATTGGATGAAATCTGGTTTATCCCATCTTATGAACCACCTCATAAGCAACAAGCACGTACAGCTAGTAAATATCGAGTGGAAATGGTGCAGGCAGCAGTACGAGATAATGAACATTTTAAGGTTCAGCTTATCGAAGTGAATCGAGAAGGAAAATCGTATAGCATTGATACGGTCAAGCAGTTAGTGGAAGAGTATCCAAATGTTGATTTTTATTTTATTATCGGTGCAGATATGGTGGAATATTTACCTAAATGGGTTCAAATTGATGAACTGTTTGAACTTATCCGATTCGTTGGTGTGAAACGAAAGGAGTACAAACTAGAGTCAAACTATCCGATTATTGAAGTGAATATTCCAGAATTTGCTGTTTCCTCCTCAATGATTAGACAGAGACTTAAGAACGGATTATCTGTTAAATATTTGGTCCCAAATTCGGTCATTGAATGCATAAAGGAGAATCGTCTTTATGAAGAGAAATGAAGCGTTAGCCATAGTGGAACCACAGCTTAGAACTGCCCGCTTTGAACATACAGTCCGGGTTACCGATACTGCATTAGAATTGGGACGTCGTTTTGGTGGTAACCTAGAAAAAGCAGAACTAGCTGCTATTTTTCATGACTATGCGAAATACCGAAATATCCGCGAAATGAAGCGTTGGATTTTGTCAGAGTCTTTACCTAAGGACTTATTACAGTATCATCATGAGCTCTGGCATGGTCCAGTCGGTGCCTTATTAGTGGAAAGAGAAGTTGGTTTGAATGATCGTGAAATTTTATCTGCTATTAGATGGCATACGACAGGGAAGGCTCACATGAGTCAGTTAGATAAACTTATCTTTTTAGCTGATTACATGGAACCTGGACGTAGTTTCCCTGGTGTTGAAGAAGTAAGAGAGGTAGCAAAAAATAATCTTGAAAAAGCTTGTTTGCTTGCATCAAGAAATACGATTATGCATTTAATGAATAAAGGACAGTCCATATATCCGGATACCTTTCATTGTTACAATCATTTGGTACGAGAACTTTCAGTAAAAACGGAGGGAAACCATGAATGAATAGTAAAGAACTAGTAAATGTAGCAGCGAAGGCTTGTGATGACAAACGTGCAGAGGATATCGTGATTTTAGATATGCAACATGTATCCTTAATTGCCGACTATTTTTTGATATGTGATGGAAGTAGTGAAAGGCAAGTCCAAGCTATTGCACGTGAGATTCAAGAACAAGCAGAAAAAAATGGGTTAGAAGTGAAGCGAATGGAAGGATTTGAACAAGCTAGATGGGTTTTAGTGGACATAGGAGATGTGGTTTGTCATGTCTTTCATCGAGAAGAACGAAACTACTATAATCTGGAGAGACTTTGGGGAGATGCACCACTTGTGGAAACGGAATTTTCTCACGGGGGATAAATCATGTCTTATCAAAATATGGCAAAGGTATATGACTTTCTCATGAAAGATGCACCTTACGAAGAGTGGACAAACCTAGCTTTGAGATGGGTAAAAGACTCAAAGCCTGCAAAGATTTTAGACTTAGGCTGCGGTACGGGTGCGATAACACGCCGATTAGCTAATAATGGCCATCAGCTAGTCGGCGTTGATTATTCCGATGATATGCTTTCCCAAGCAAGATCTATAGCGGAGGAAGAACATGTATCAATCCAATGGATCCATCAAGACATTCGAGAATTGTCAGGTGTACATAATCAAGATATGGCTATTAGCTTTTGTGACGTTTTGAATTACATTACAACTGAGGAAGAGATTCGTATGGTTTTTCAGCATGTATATGAATCGTTAAAGGATGGTGGGTTATTTTTATTTGATGTCCATTCCATCCAACATATGGAGGAAGATTTGAAGAATCAAATCTTTTCAGAAGTATATGAAGATGTTAGTTATGTGTGGATGTGCGAATCAGGAGAAGAAGTAGGCGAAGTGTTGCATGACCTCACCTTTTTTGTGAAGGAAGAGGGGACAGAATTATATCAGCGGTTTGATGAAACTCACCATCAAAGAACATTTACACCTGAAAGCTATCATACTTGGTTAGAAAAAACAGGATTTGAAGTAGTTTCTATTTTCGGAGACTTTGATCCACATGCTACCACTATATCTGAAGCGGAAAGAGTATTTTTTGTATCTAAAAAAGTTCGAAAAAGCTAATTTTAGCTAGTTCGAACTTTTTTTGCAGGATTTTGAAAACGTCTCGCGAAATGAATAGTTACTCGGCAAGCTCTAGTTGTTCACTTATTTTTGATATGTCTTCATCATATTTAGCATGTGTACTTCTAATCAACAAGGGAAAGAGATCTCCGAGTTCTCCATCCATTGCCTTGATGCCTTCACCAGTTACCCCGCCTTTTACGCAAACCTTTTGAATCAACTCAGGTAATGTAAAATGTCCGTCTTCTAACAGCTTTCCAAATCCGATGAACATTTTCTCTGTTAGCTCGGTTGCTGTATCTTTGTCAATCTTCGTTTCCTTCACAGCAGAATCGATAAATTGTTCGGCTAAATAACCAAAAAATGCTGGCCCACATGATACGATATCTGAGGAAACCCGCGTTATGTCATCATCGATGTAAAATGGTGTAGAGTAAATTTTACTACTCTGTTCTAGATATCCTTTCATTTCTTTCGTAATGCTATCTCCAAAAGTTAATAACGTAATTCCAGAAAGTGCACGATTCGTTATACTTGGTATCATTCGTGCAACTTGACAGGGTACTAAGGATTCCAGTTTCTCTACGGAAAAAGGACTAGTGATAGAGACTAAGCATTGCTCCTTTCTCCAATGCTTACGTGTTTTCTTTAGAAGCGGATAGATTTCCAGTGGTTTTACACAAACAAATACAATATCAACTTCATCAATTAAATCCTCTGCTTGCACCAGAACATGAATGTTTGGATAATCTTTTTGGATATCGAAGGCTTTTTGAACGGTACGATTATGAATATACAACTGACTTTGGCTCATCACGTTGGAAGACATCCAGCTGTTAATTAGGATACTTCCCATATTACCAGTTCCAATAACTCCCCATTTCATTGTTGCTCCCCCACTCTTCATGGATTTCTTCTACACATTCTATGTTTCGAAAGTAATATTATGAAAGGAACGTGGTATTCCATGACTTGGTTAAAGAACAACTGGTTCATAAGTGTCCTTTTCGTCATTGGGATAGGATTAGGCTTCATGCAGTTTTTACAACCACAGCAAACTAATGAACCACCTGGTTTTACAATGGAAGACAGTAACAATTTAGAGGAGGATATAACACCTATATCCGAGGATTTACAATCTGAATCGGCGACCATGATGGTGGACGTGAAGGGCGAGGTTAAACAACCAGGCGTTTACGAAGTGGATAGTAGTAATAGAGTGGAGGATGTCATAAAGCATGCGGGTGGGTTTACGAAACAAGCCAATCCGATCGGTGTAAATTTGGCACAGCGAGTACAGGATGAAATGGTGATCTACGTTCCAAAAGTAGGTGAGGAAGGGTCTGTGGTAGCACCAGCCAAAGGTCATCAAAATAAAATATCGATCAATAATGCTGATCAAGACTCATTAGAGCAATTAAATGGAATTGGGGAAAAGAAAGCGTTGGCAATTATAGAGTATCGTGAAGAGCATGGCAGTTTTAAAAAGGTGGAAGACCTATTAGAAGTACCAGGTATCGGCGAAAAGACATTAAAAGGATTTGAAGATCAGGTACGTGTACCGTAAACGTATTGACTAACCACTAGGCCGAGGGTACACTAAAAGCACAATTTGTACAAGGTGGTAACAATCATGGAACGGATCTCTTGGAATCAATATTTTATGTCACAAAGTCATCTTTTAGCTTTAAGAAGTACATGTCAACGCCTTATGGTGGGTGCAACGGTAGTACGTGACAAGCGTATCATCGCAGGAGGTTATAACGGGAGTGTATCTGGCGGGGTACATTGCTCGGATGAAGGATGTTATGTCATCGATGGTCACTGTGTACGTACAATTCATGCTGAGGTGAATGCTCTATTGCAGTGTGCGAAATTTGGTGTACCCACCGATGGAGCAGAGATTTACGTCACACATTTTCCGTGTCTGCACTGTTGTAAATCGATCATTCAAAGTGGAATCAAAGCGGTGTATTACGCGGAAGACTATAAAAATCATCCGTATGCAATTGAACTTTTCCGTGATGCTGGTATTAAAGTGGAGAAGGTCGCATTAGAGCATGTATCGATTCAATTAAAATAAAGAAGGTGGTGGTCGTATAAAGGGCTATTGGCATTGGCTAGCATATGCGACATTGGCCGCTTCTATTTCGGCCACCTTTCATCGCTATGATGTATTAGGAATGTTTCTCTTATGGATGGCTTGGGTGTCCTATAAGAACTCTTATCTTCGATTTTACTTATGGATATGTATGTTATTATCATTAGGACTGTTTAGTTGGATGAACAGTTCCTCCATTACGCCTCAATCCTCTGTTAATTCCTCACATACTACCATTCACGGCGAAATAATCTCCATAAAAGAACGAAACGATTCCATGTATTCGTTTGTAATCGAAGAAGATAGACTTCGTACACTTGTGACGATATTTAACGAAAATCAAAAAGTTAAATCAGCCCGCTTAGTTACGATTAAGCACGGCGCGTTCTGTAAGATAAAGGGGAAGAAGGAAATTCCTGAAAGGAGTAGAAACCCTGGGCAATTCGACTATCAAAGATATTTACAACAAGATGGTATTTCCTTTCAGCTTACAAATCCTAGTTATTTGGAGTGTAAGGGAGCCAGTTTCTATGAAAACATTTACACATTAAGAGAAAGAGCAATCCTCTATACAGAAAGGTATTCGTCTTTTACGGCTTCATGGTTACAAGCGCTTTTATTAGGAAACGATGATGCACTTCCAGATGATACAGTAGAGCTCTTTCGGCGTTGGGGATTATCACATTTATTGGCTATTTCGGGCCTTCATGTTGGGTTGCTCATTGGGATGATTTATTTCTTTCTTATTAAAATATGTCAAATCACGAAGGAACACACACAGGTTTGCCTGCTTCTTTTGCTTCCTATATATGCCTGTATTGCAGGGGCGGAGCCTTCTATTATACGTGCCTCATGCATGGCTATATTCGTTATCCTACTCCAACGGTTTCAAGTTAAACTTCCTACTTCGGATGTTTTAAGCATCGTATTTGTTTTCCTTATTATGTTTAATCCATCGATAATTAGAAATGTTGGATTTCAATTCTCTTTTCTTGTTACATTTGCGATTCTCTTGTCATTAAAATGGCTTAAAAGTGCTTCCACCGTCGTCATTATTCTTCGTATTAGCTTAGTAGCACAGTTAAGCGTTTTACCCCTACAAGCTTTCCATTTCTACTCGTTTAATCCACTATCCATTTTGTTAAACACCTTTGTTGTCCCATACTTTTCATTCATTGTTATGCCATTTGTTGTCCTTCTCTTTATCCTTAGTGTGATCGCACCTTGGATAGGAAACATATTGCAGTATCTCTTTGTAAAGCTCCACGGTTCATTTCTTGATTGGTTAGACATAATGGATAGCGTTGCCTATTTTCCGTGGGTAACGGGAAAGCTTTCGGTTGTCTTTGTTGTCCTTCTTTTTTGTTCAGTTCTACTTATGATGAAAGCTCAATTAATGAATCAATATAAGCGTTCATTTTATGGTGGTTGTCTACTAGTCCTTCTGCTTACCATCCATTCGATCATTCCATATGTAAGTCCTAAGGGTTCGGTCACGATGCTCGATATTGGACAAGGGGATTGCTTTGTTATTGAACTTCCATATCGAAAGGGTGTCATTTTAATTGATGCTGCTGGTAAAAGAACGGTAAAAGATGAATGGTCGGATACAACGTACAGACAAGTTATTATGCCTTTTCTTCATTACAAAGGAATTCAATCTATTGATGCAATCATCTTGAGCCATAATGATTTAGACCACGTAGGAAGTGTTCCTTTTTTGGTGGAACATTTTAATGTTAAATCAATCTGGACTAGTCCATACTTTAAGCCTCAGTCTTCTTTGAAAAATGGGCTCCAAATTCAAAAAATCCAGGTTCAACATGTAAAAAAGGGGGAAGTATTTGTTATACAAGGGCAATCTTTCTACACCTTGCACCCCAAACAGAACCATGGAGAGAAAAATAGAAATTCTTTAGTACTATTTTTAAAATTAGGTGGTTTAGAATGGTTATTTACCGGGGATATAGGGGTGGAGGAGGAAAAAATGATCCTGAAGGAATATCCCAAACTACAAACGGATGTGTTAAAGGTTGCCCATCACGGAAGTCAAACATCAACATCTGAACAATGGATTAAACAGATTAAGCCAAAGAAAGCAATGGTTTCCGTAGGCAAAGATAATAGGTACGGCCATCCGAGTAGGGATGTTATAGAATTGTTAAACAAATATGACATTCCAATCTTAAGAACAGACCTAAATGGGGCGATTACGTACGAATTTGTAAAAGAAAAAGGAACATTTTTTAAGCATCTTCCATAAGCTAATTAGAAGCGAAACCGAAATATACAAAAAGAGCTCCATCACGATAATCATCCATATGGAATAAGGATAAAGACTACATGCGAATTTTCTTATTCCACAAAAAAGAGACTGCTAACTGCCAGTCTCTTTCATTCGAGATATGTTTTTTAAGAACCGATAACATCTACAATGACACCAATAAAGAAGATAATCATGAAGAAAAGAAATGAAAAAACGAAGCCTTTTCCTGAGTCAAGGATATCGTGATTCTTAGACTGTACATCTTTTTCAAAATCGTTCATAAAATCCCTCCTAGTCCAATAATTAGTATAAGTTAAGGACAGAAAAAAATCCACTTAGATTTCAAATCTTCCTAATACATTATGTAGTTACCTTTGTTAGCAAGACTTTACACCCATAGAATTTTTCATTTAGGTCAATCTATAAGTAAAGCAAATATCGCTTCCTTCGCAGTGTCCTAGG
Organism: Radiobacillus deserti; assembly: GCF_007301515.1. GTDB lineage: Bacteria > Bacillota > Bacilli > Bacillales > Amphibacillaceae > Radiobacillus > Radiobacillus deserti. The sequence goes on along the minus strand of NZ_CP041666.1, from coordinate 2,069,266 downwards.
TCTGGAAAGGAAGCGTTGATATAGATTGCTTCATCTGGGGAATAGCGGACCAGCTATTTCCCAGCTTTTTTTTGCTTGCCTTCCTCTCCAATTCCTTATACGATTGTGTATAGGATATGGGGTGAAAACAATGACTTATTTGGATACTATCAAAAAAATCAAAAAGAAGCAATTTTCTCCGGTATATTTAATACATGGAACAGAGACCTTTTTAATGGAAAAGGTTAAAAAACAGCTCATTAAACAGGTTATGCCAAATGAAGATAAAGATACAAATATTTCTATGTATGATTTAGAAGAAGTTGCCATTCAGGATGTTATTTACGATGCAGAAACGTATCCATTCCTAGGTGAAACGAAACTTGTTATCGCCAATCAGGCATCCTTTTTACAAACGAAACCAGACAAAACTGGGGTAGAACATGATTTGGAGGCTTTGCAAGCATACATAAACGAGCCTGTAGATTTCTCCATCCTTGTATTACTTGCTCCATATGAGAAATTAGATGAAAGAAAAAAAGTCACAAAACTGTTGAAGAAAAAAAGTGAAGTAGTTACTTGTGAGCCAGTGAAGGAATGGGATTTGCAAAAATGGATTAAAGATATTGCTATACCATTTAACGTCTTTGTAGAGGATGACGTCATCCCGTTATTCAATCAAGAAATAGGGACCAACTTATCAATGCTGGAGAAGGAAATAGAAAAATTAGCTTTGTATGTAGGTGAAAATGGTACGGTCACAAGAGAAATCGCACAGTTGCTTTTATCTCGAAGTGCGGATACTACGGGATTGCAATTAGTGGATGCTGTCATAGAAAAAAATTTATCACGAGCTATTCAAATCTACAAGGATTTAGAGAAAGCTAAGGAAGATCCAATCGCATTAATCGCGTTATTGGCATCACAATTTAGGACGATAACCCATGTTAAGGTTTTAAAACAAAAAGGATATTCGCAGCAACAAATGGCTCAACAATTAAAGGTCCATCCATATGTGGTTAAGATTTCTGCAAGTAGGGAAACGAGTTTTCATTTGGAGGAGCTTCGGAAAATATTAAATATTTTTGCGGAAACGGACGCACAAATAAAACGAGGTAAAATAGATAAGCATTTGGCGTTTGAACTACTACTTTATAAGCTGATTCATATTAAAACGGCAATAGCGTAAAGCAAGGGATTATCTCCCTTGCTTTTTTTTACAAATAAAAAACGACCCCAAATAGGATCGTTTGTGTTGGTCATAAGTCATTCATTAAGCGGACAATTCGTTCACTTTTTTAGCAAGGCGAGATTTTTGACGATTGCCTTTGTTTTTGTGGATGATTCCTTTTTGAACTGCTTTGTCAATTTTATGAGCAGCTACTTTAAATGCAGCTTTCGCATTTTCAACATCTTTGCTTTCTACTAAGCTTTCTACACGTTTAATTTGAGAACGCATATCCGTTTTAATAGAGATGTTATGTGCACGGTGATCGTTGTTTACACGAACACGCTTGATTGCAGACTTAATATTTGCCATTTTTTTCACCTCCAGAGTAAAACATCTACCTGTAACAAAAGACATTTTACCAAAGTGTCCTCCCTATTTCAATAGAAATTACGCTGATAGAGTAAAAACAGTCCGGATGGAACCTCTTCGTATGTAATCTAATTCTGATGGAAACCCTAGTAACTAAAAGGGGGTTCTTAATGATGAATCAAGAAGATAAACAATTTCAAGTTCGAACAGACTTAGCTGTTGAAGCAAAGGACATGTATGTAGAAAAGGATAAAGAACAAGAAGATCGGATTGAAGGTGTCTCGATTACCGATAAACGGGATGGGGATGTAGAAGTAACCTACGTACAAATTAATCAACTAGGGGCAGATAAAATCGGGAAGAAGCCTGGTACCTATGTGACGTTACATAGTGAAGCGGTTAAGAAACAGGATACTAAGCTTCAAGAGCAAACCGCACAAGTTTTAGCTAAAGAATTAGCCAATCTTTTAAAGGCAAGTAACATAAAGCCTGAAGCAAAAGGACTAATTGTTGGCCTTGGAAACTGGAATGTGACACCAGATGCTTTAGGACCATTGGCAATAGAAAAAGTAATGGTCACAAGTCACCTGTTTGAGCTACAGCCACATTCTGTTCAAGATGGATATCGGCCTGTGTCTGCTATGACTCCTGGAGTAATGGGATTAACAGGCATCGAAACGAGCGATATTATCTATGGAGTGATTGAAAAAACAAAACCTGACTTTGTGATTGCAATTGATGCTTTAGCTTCCCGTTCGATCGAACGGGTGAACGCAACGATTCAACTTTCTGATTCTGGGATTCACCCAGGCTCAGGAGTTGGAAATAAAAGAAAAGAGATTAGTAAAGAAACATTAGGTATTCCGGTTATTGCACTAGGTGTGCCTACAGTGGTAGATGCTGTAACGATAACGAGCGATACCATCGACTTTGTTTTGAAGCATTTTGGTAGAGAGTGGAGAGAAAAAGACAGACCTTCTAAAGCACTTTCTCCCTCTGGAATGAATTTTGGTAAACGAACATTAACCGAGGAGGATTTACCAGATCCAGAAAAGAGGAAGGCCGTACTAGGAATGGTAGGGGAACTAGAGGAAGAAGAGAAAAGGTCCCTTATAAAAGAAGTATTAACACCACTTGGCCATAACTTAATGGTTACCCCAAAGGAAGTGGATAGCTATATCAAGGATATGGCTCATGTTCTCGCATCAGGTCTTAATGCTGCCCTGCACGATAATGTCGATATAGATAATTTCGATGCTTATACGAGATAACCTAAGTCCTTCTAATTATTTTTGATTTCCTTATAAGTTTCGTTCTACTTTCTGTTCTACGCTCATAGAATCTATTAGAAATGATAGATAGAACGTAGAAAGGATGGAACGATGAACACGAATCCAAATACATCGCTTAACCAATTCATCAAACAGTCCAAGCCATGGTATAAAAAAGGAAGTCTTATCATTATAAGTATTTGTTTGTTGTTTTTCTTTATTGCAATTTTAACGTCTATAAAGCCTGCTTATCGACTTTATTCAAATACAATAAACGAATGGACAAGGCAAATTGACGGATCGTCATTTCTCCATTTTATGACAATGGAGAACCGCACGTTTCAGTCTGCTTTTCCAGAAACAAAAGAGCCCTTAAGTATATCAAATCTCGTGTTCCAAATGGCCACAAGTTTAAAACCGAATGATCCTCGAACTTTACTAGGGAGGGAACTCCCGGGATTTGATGCTTATAATGGAAAAATAATTGTAGCTGGCGAGGGTACAGATTATACGAACTTGCCTATAGAATCCGCAGCACCACTTGATATCGTGCTAAAAGATCGGGAAGCCAAAATGCCGGAAGAGGAAGTAGAGCAACAGCCTGATCAATCGAACGATAATCCTGGTCAACCAACAACCGGAGATCGGAAGGTAGTTTTCTTATATACGACACACAATCGTGAATCCTTCCTCCCGCATTTACCGGAAGGGACCTCTGCGGACGAGGCTTATCACGCAGAGGTGAATATTTCAAAGGTAAGTGACCGATTATCCAAAAGTCTTACAAACCAAGGTATCGGCACACAAGTCGACCATACGGATTTTATGACCGTTTTAAATAATAAAGACTGGGAATATTGGCAATCGTACAACGCATCAAAACCAGTTGTGGAGAAAGCTTTGGCCGGCAACAAGAATATTCAATATATATTTGATATCCACAGGGATTCGCAAGGGAGAAAAGAAACGACAACGAGCATTAATGGGAAAAACTATGCGCGCTTCTTCTTTATCGTTGGAAGTGATAATCCAGATAATGAAACGAATTTGAAGTTAGCAACGGATTTACACAAAAAGCTAAATGAAAAATATCCAGGGATTAGCCGAGGGGTTAAAACACAAGGTGGAGCAGGGTTTAACGGTGTGTATAATCAAGATTTATCCGATCATTCCGTGATTATTGAAATCGGGGGAGTAGAAAACAAAATGAACGAACTTTACCGCTCAGCAGATGCCTTAGCGAAAGTGTTTAGCGAGTACTATTGGCAAGCAGAAAAAGTACAGGGGAATTAGGGGGGATGAAGATGATAAAAATGTTAGCGACTATGCTCGTAATGGTTCTATTATTTTTAGGCGGTGTATTATTTGGAATTGATCAAGCCAGTGAAGGGGTAACAGAAATTCGCGGCTATTCAACAGACTCTTTAAAAGAAGCGGTTCAAACAGATAAGAACAAACAAGACAACTATCAAATTGAAGTGATGGGACAGGAGTTCGAGCAAGTCTCCGTAGAGGACAAAGAAGAAAAATTTCAAGAAATAGATGATAGCCATATGACCCAAAAAATCGCTGGAACTTTGGAGCAAAGTGTCAAGTGGGTGTATAATGGTCTTATCCAATCTGCTCATGAGCTTGTTAAGTCATTCTTTTAGCACATGCTAATGGAACAGTGAGATAGTGCAGTGAATGGTATCCAATATGTAGAGGAGTAGTGAGAACAACACTACTCCTTTTCTACATAAGACAAGGTGAATATTTGGCCATGGATCTGTACGCGTACCTTTCCTATATGCTTTTAGTCCCATATATGTGAATAAATAGTCCTAGGATTGAATAAACGTGGGCGTACTGCTATAATCAATCCTAGTAATATTGGATAATAAGCTTACTATGTATTTAGCTGGAGTGATCACCTTTGACGAAAAGAAACCAAAGTAGAGTGCGGAACTTTTCCATCATCGCACATATCGATCATGGAAAATCGACCCTTGCCGATAGAATATTAGAGAAAACAAAAGCTCTTACTCAGCGTGAGATGAAAGAGCAGTTTTTGGATGCCATGGATTTGGAAAGGGAACGTGGAATTACTATTAAATTAAATGCGGTTCAATTAAAATATAAACGTGAAAATGACGAAGAGTATTTATTTCACTTAATTGATACACCTGGTCACGTAGACTTTACATACGAAGTATCAAGAAGTCTCGCTGCCTGTGAAGGTGCGATATTAGTAGTAGACGCGGTGCAAGGAATTGAAGCGCAAACTCTTGCGAACGTGTATTTAGCCATGGATAACGATTTAGAAATTATCCCAGTTATAAATAAAATTGATTTGCCAAGTGCAGATCCAGATCGAGTGAAACAAGAAATCGAAGATGTGCTAGGTATTGACGGGGACGAAGCTATTTTAGCTTCTGCTAAAGCTGGAATTGGAATTGAAGAAATTTTAGAGCGTATCGTAGAAAAAGTCCCAGCCCCAGCCGGTGACGCAGAAGCGCCATTAAAAGCACTTATTTTTGATTCCTTATACGATTCCTATCGTGGTGTTGTCGCTTATGTTTGTGTAAAGGAAGGATCCGTAAAAGTAGGCGATAAGATCAAAATGATGGCAACTGGTAAAGAGTTTGAAGTAAATGAAATCGGTGTATTTAACCCAAAACCAGTTCCTCAAAATGAATTAACGGTTGGAGATGTAGGGTATTTAACAGCTTCTATTAAAAATGTAGGGGATACACGAGTAGGGGATACCATTACATTATCCAACAACGCTGCTGCAGAACCACTACCAGGCTATCGTCGTCTCAACCCAATGGTTTTCTGTGGTCTTTACCCAGTAGACGCGAACAAATACAATGATTTACGAGAAGCTTTAGAGCGCCTCGAACTCAACGACTCTTCCCTTCAATATGAAGCTGAAACCTCTCAAGCGTTAGGATTCGGTTTCCGTTGCGGCTTTCTCGGTTTGCTTCATATGGAGATTATTCAAGAGCGTATAGAAAGAGAATTTAATATCGATTTAATTACAACTGCACCAAGTGTTATTTATGAAGTAGAGATGACCGATGGAGAAACCATCTCGGTTGATAATCCATCTGTAATGCCGGACCCCCAAAAAATTGAAGCTATTCGCGAGCCTTATGTAAAGGCGTCTGTCATGGTGCCGAATGATTATGTGGGGGCAGTTATGGAGCTTTGTCAGAAAAAACGTGGCGATTTTATTGATATGCAGTATATGGACGATGTACGTGTGAATGTTATCTATGAGATACCATTATCTGAAATTGTTTATGATTTCTTTGATCAACTCAAATCCCAAACAAAAGGGTATGCGTCCTTCGATTACGAGCTTATTGGATATAAGGATTCTAAGCTTGTTAAAATGGATATTCTTTTAAATGGCGATAGCATTGATGCATTATCCTTTATCGTGCATAAAGATTTCTCTTTTGAACGAGGGAAGGCGATTGTAGAAAAGCTAAAAGCCTTAATACCGAGACAGCAATTCGAAGTACCGGTGCAAGCAGCTGTTGGAAATAAAATCGTAGCAAGGTCTACAATCAAAGCAATGCGTAAAAACGTTCTTTCGAAATGTTACGGTGGAGATATTTCCCGTAAACGTAAACTGTTAGAGAAACAAAAAGAAGGTAAAAAGAGAATGAAGATGGTAGGATCGGTCGAAGTACCACAAGAAGCATTCATGGCTGTTCTACGAATGGACGAAGAATAAGTTGGCTAAAACCCTTGTCAAGTGGTGACAGGGGTTTTGCTGATAGGACATGTGTTAAATAATGAGATAAAGGCGGTGGACAACGAAATGGTCTCCTCTGTGTATATTCATATTCCATTTTGCCAGCAGATTTGTCACTATTGTGACTTTACAAAGTTTTTTTATGACGAAAATTTAGCCAATCAGTATTTAGATGCGTTAGAAAACGAAATAAAAATAAATATCTCGGAACGAAAAAAATCGGTCAAGACCATTTTTGTAGGTGGTGGAACACCAACCGCGTTGACGCATAGCCAATTGGAAAGACTGCTGAAAATCATAGCGGAGTATTTTGATACAGAACATTGTCTAGAGTACAGCTTTGAAGCAAATCCAGGGGACTTAGACCTGGAAAAGATTAAGCTTTTAAAACATTATGGCGTTCAACGAATTTCACTAGGTGTGCAGGTGTTCGATGACAACATGCTGGAAGAAATTGGCCGTGTTCACCGTGTGAAAGATGTCTATCATAACTTGGATTTATTATTCCAGCAGGATATGCGGAATGTGAGCATTGATCTCATCTATAGTTTGCCACATCAAACCGTGGAGCACTTTGATAAAACGTTAAAAGAAGCTTTAGCTTTTAATCTTCCTCACTATTCTGCATATGCGTTGCAAATCGAACCAAAAACAATTTTTTACAACCGATATAAAAAAGGAAAGCTACATCGTCCTAAAGAGGAAGAAGAAGTTCAAATGTTCGAATTACTTCGGACTAAAATGCAAGAGCATGGTTTAACACAATATGAGATTAGTAATTTTGCGAAGCCAGGCATGGAAAGTAAGCATAATCTGACGTACTGGAATAATCAGCATTATTACGGATTTGGAGCAGGTGCACATGGCTATTTGCCAGGGCGGAGAATTGTCAATCTAAGACCGCTTCCTGCTTACGTAGAAAAGGCGCTTCAGGATGGAAATCCGGTTTTACATGAAGAGCCCATTACCTTGAAGGAACAAATAGAGGAAGAGATGTTTTTAGGACTTCGCAGACTTAAAGGGGTTTCCATAGAGGATTTTTCACACAAATATAATGAGGATTTACTCGGTTTATATGGAGCAACAATTGAACGATTAAAAGCAAAAGGCTGGCTCCAAATTAAAGGCGATGCGGTCTGTTTAACAGAGAACGGGTTACTGTTCGGAAACGAAGTATTTCAAGAGTTTTTACTAGATAATTCTTTTGAGCTTTCACATTGACAACAAAGTTCTGTTTTGTTAATTTATTATTAGATTTAGCACTCAACATTTAGGAGTGCTAACAGAGGTGATCATCGATGTTATCTAAGCGACAATTACAAGTGTTACAAGTTATTGTTGATGAATTCATCCAAACGGCTCAACCGATTGGGTCAAGAGCCATTTCAAAGCGACAAGAAGTGGAATACAGTTCTGCGACGATACGAAACGAAATGGCAGATTTAGAAGAAATGGGTTTCATTGAGAAGACTCATTCCTCTTCAGGTCGTGTTCCTTCCGAAAAAGGGTATCGTTTTTATGTCGACCATTTAATCTCTCCTTTTCATCTGTCCAATACCGATATAGGTATTATTTCAGATGCGTTTGAAAAAGGAATGGTGGAATTCGAGAAAGTTGTACAAAAGTCTGCGAGGGTGTTATCGGATCTAACGAATTATACGAGCATCATTTTAGGGCCGGAAGTCTTTGAAACAAAACTAAAGCAGCTGCAGATCATAAACTTATCTCCACAATCAGCTGTGGCAATTCTCGTGACGAACACCGGCCATGTAGAGCATCGTACCTTTTCGATTCCAAAGGAAATGAAGCCAGGTGACTTAGAAAAACTGGTGAACATTTTAAATGACCGACTAGTGGGAGTACCTATCGTTAAGCTCCAAGACAAGCTCTATACGGAAATAGCAGATCTTGTCAAAGCTTATACTACGGATTATGAAACGACGTATTCCTATTTGAAGGCTGCATTACTTGAACAACAACCAGTCAAGCTTTATGTAGGTGGAAAAACCAACATTCTAATGCAACCAGAATTTAAGGATATTAACAAAATAAGATCCTTATATTCGATAATTGAGCAAGAGGATTATTTGGCAGAAGTTCTCCGGTCCAATCATGAAGGAATTCATATTTCAATAGGACAAGAGAACAAACTCGATGCCATGCAGGATTGCAGCTTGATTACAGCGACCTATTCCCTTGGAGAACAACAAATTGGAACAATTGCGCTATTAGGCCCAACTAGAATGGAATATTCAAGAGTGATTTCACTATTGAATGTTTTATCCGGAAAACTTACAAAAACTTTTCATTCATGGTATGAAGAGAAATAAAAGAGGGTATAGCTTGTTATGGTGGGGAATTGCCATTTCCCATCCCTTCTTTTTGATTGTTTGAAGAAATTAAGGTTTTGGTTTTAATTCTCTATTATTTCATGATATATTCAACCATGTTTGATTGGATAACTTTTAGGAGGTGACAGGAATGGAAGAAAAGGATCAAGTAAAAGAAACTCCAGAAAACAATGAGCAAGAAGATGTTGTAGAACAAGAATTGGTCGATGCAGACCAAGAGGTAGTAGAAGAGTCCGCGGAGACAGAAACTTCGAATAATGAAGTGGAACAATTGAAGCAAGAAAAAACGGAATTATACGATCGGTTATTAAGACTGCAAGCGGAGTACGATAACTTCCGTAAAAGAACACAAAAAGAAAAAGAAGCAGATCGTAAATATAGATCACAGTCGTTGATTACTGAATTACTTCCTGTTGTCGATAACTTTGAGCGTGCCCTTGCTGTTCAAGGAGGAGAGCAGGCAACAGATGGATTTGTTGATGGGATTAAAATGGTTTATAAGCAGTTTACTGACGCACTAGAAAAGGAAGGTGTGGAAGAGATTGCGGCAGAAGGTCAATCATTTGATCCGCATCTACATCAAGCAGTTATGCAAGTAGAAGATGAACAATATGAGGCGAATACAGTTGTAGAAGTATTGCAAAAAGGATACACATTAAAGGACAAAGTAATTCGTCCAGCAATGGTAAAAGTAACTCAATAATTACATATTTGGAGCAAGGAGGAATTAGTCATGGGAAAAATTATTGGTATTGACTTAGGTACAACTAACTCATGTGTGGCTGTTATGGAAGGCGGAGAAGCAAAAGTAATCCCGAATCCAGAGGGGAATCGTACAACTCCTTCCGTTGTTGCGTTTAAGAACGGAGAAAGACAAGTAGGGGAAGTAGCAAAGCGTCAAGCGATTACAAACCCAAATACGATTATCTCTATTAAACGTCACATGGGTACAGATTATAAAGTAGAAATCGAAGGAAAAGAGTACACACCACAAGAGATTTCAGCTATCATCCTTCAACACATAAAATCATACGCAGAAGATTACTTGGGAGAAACCGTAGATAAAGCTGTTATTACAGTTCCGGCTTACTTTAATGACGCAGAACGTCAAGCGACAAAAGATGCTGGTAAAATCGCCGGTTTAGAAGTAGAACGCATCATTAATGAGCCGACTGCTGCTGCACTAGCCTATGGAATCGATAAAGATGACCAAGATCAAACGATTCTAGTTTACGATCTAGGTGGCGGTACGTTTGACGTTTCTATCCTAGATATTGGGGAAGGTACATTTGAAGTTGTTGCGACCGCTGGGGACAATCGTCTAGGTGGGGATGACTTTGACCAAGTGATCATTGACCACATGGTAGAGGAGTTCAAAAAAGAAAACGGTATTGACCTATCTAAAGACAAAATGGCTCTACAACGATTGAAAGATGCTGCTGAAAAAGCGAAAAAAGACTTATCAGGCGTTGCACAAACTCAAATTTCATTACCATTTATCACGGCTGGAGAAGCTGGACCATTGCACTTAGAAATGAATCTAACTCGTGCTAAATTTGACGAGCTATCCTCTGATTTAGTAGAGCGTACAATGGGACCAACTCGTCAAGCACTAAAAGACGCAGATATGTCTCCAAGTGATATTGATAAAGTACTTCTTGTTGGTGGTTCTACACGAATTCCTGCTGTACAAGAAGCAATTAAAAAAGAGATTGGAAAAGATCCATCTAAAGGTGTAAACCCAGATGAAGTAGTAGCACTAGGTGCTGCAATTCAAGGTGGTGTACTTCAAGGTGATGTAAAAGATGTCGTGTTACTTGATGTCACTCCGTTGTCATTAGGTATTGAAACAATGGGTGGAGTATTTACTAAATTAATTGAACGTAATACGACAATTCCAACAAGCCATTCCCAAGTTTTCTCTACTGCTGCCGATAACCAGACGGCCGTAGACATTCATGTTCTTCAAGGGGAACGCGAAATGGCTGCTAATAACAAAACACTAGGACGTTTCCAATTGACGGATATTCCACCAGCACCACGCGGGGTACCACAAATTGAAGTTTCATTTGACATTGATGCTAATGGTATTGTAAATGTTCGTGCCAAAGACTTGGGTACAAATAAAGAACAATCTATTACCATTAAGTCTTCCTCTGGCTTATCGGATGATGAAGTAGAAAGAATGGTAAGAGAAGCAGAAGAAAATGCAGAGGACGATAAGAAGCGTAGAGAAGAAGTAGAATTGCGCAATGAAGCAGACCAATTAATCTTCACTACAGATAAAACAATTAAGGATCTTGGCGATAAAGTGTCAGATGAAGATAAACAAAAAGCAGAAACTGCAAAAGATGAGCTGAAGCAGGCACTTGAAGGCTCAGATCTAGAAGCAATCAAACAAAAACGAGACGCTCTACAAGAGCAAGTCCAAGCACTTTCTATAAAACTTTACGAGCAAGCTCAAGCAGATGCTCAAGCTGCACAAGGTGAAGCTGGTGAGAAGAAAGATGACGATGTTGTTGATGCAGATTATGAAGAAGTAGATGACGAGGACGACAAAAAATAAGTTCATCCTTCACACAAAGTCAAAGTCAGGATCCTCTTGGCTTTGACTTTTTCTCTTTTCTTCATAATAACTTTATATAAATAATTGCCGGATAATGTTAAAAAGTGTTATGATAACATTTATGTTTGAACGAGTGAGAACGTGATGAACAAGACTGAAATAGTCGTCACATTTCTTATTGTGTTGAATAAGGAAACATTCAACCAAAATAAGAGAATGGGAGAGTGGTTGTCAAGTGAGTAAGCGAGATTATTATGAAGTCCTTGGCGTATCCAAGGATGCTTCGAAAGATGAAATCAAGAAGGCTTACCGTAAGCTAGCAAGAAAATATCACCCTGATGTAAATAAAGAAGCAGATGCTGCGGATAAATTTAAAGAAGCAAAAGAAGCCTATGAGACTTTAAGCAGTGACCAAAAACGTGCACAATATGATCAATATGGCCATGCTGGTCCACAAAATCAAGGATTTGGTGGCTTCGGTGGAGCAGAAGATTTTGGTGGGTTTGGAGATATTTTTGATATGTTCTTTGGTGGTGGAGGACGTCGACGTGACCCTAATGCACCAAGACAAGGTGCGGATCTCCAGTACACAATGACACTAGATTTTGAAGAAGCTATTTTTGGAAAAGACACAGATATTGAAATTCCAAAAGAAGAGACGTGTGAAACGTGTTCTGGGTCCGGTGCGAAACCTGGCACGAAAACGAAAACCTGCTCCCATTGTCATGGAACTGGTCAGTTAAATACGGAGCAAAACACACCATTTGGACGTGTAGTGAATAAGCGAGTATGTCACCATTGTCAAGGTTCTGGGAAAATCATTCCTGAAAAATGTAATACCTGTGGTGGTACCGGAAATGTGAAAAAACGAAAGAAAATCCATATTAATATTCCGGCGGGTATTGATGAAGGGCAACAAATACGTGTATCTGGCCAAGGGGAGCCTGGCGCAAATGGAGGCCCTCCAGGTGATTTATATGTAGTGGTTCGCATTACTCCTCATGAGTTCTATCAGCGTGAAGGAGATAACATCTACTGTGAAATGCCGATTACGTTTGCACAAGCTGCTTTAGGAGACGAATTAGCGATCCCTACTGTCCACGGTAAAGTAAAATTAAAGATCCCTGCTGGGACACAAACTGGAAAAGTATTCCGATTAAAAGGAAAAGGTGTACCAAATGTTAGAGGGTATGGCCAAGGAGACCAGCACGTAAAAATTCGAGTAGTAACGCCAACTAACCTAACAGATAAACAAAAAGAATTGTTGAGAGAATTTAATGATATAAGTGGAAACCAGCCAGCAGATGAGCACGAGGATTCTTTCTTTGATCGTGTAAAAAGAGCGTTTAAAGGGGAATAATTCTTGTTCCCGATGCCATTCAGTAAAATTCAATGGAAATGAGTTGATCTTTTGAAGTGGTCCGAAATATGTATCCATACGACAAATGAAGCGATTGAGCCGATATCTAATATTTTGCATGAAGCAGGTGCAAGCGGGGTAGTCATTGAAGACCCTACCGAATTAGATAAAGAGCGTGAATCCCTGTTTGGCGAAGTGTACGAATTAGACCCCAATGATTATCCAGAGGAAGGTGTTTATGTTAAAGCATATCTAGCAGTAAACAGTTTTCTCGGAGAAACAGTTGAAGAAATTAAACAGGCTATCAATAATTTACTCATCTATGACATTGACCTAGGTCGTAATCATATAACCTTGAGTGAGGTTAATGAGGAGGAATGGGCAACCGCATGGAAAAAGTATTATAAGCCTGTGAAAATCTCAAAAAAAATAACGATAATACCGACTTGGGAAGAATACGAACCAGTTTCAAGTGATGAAATCATCATTGAATTAGACCCTGGCATGGCATTTGGGACAGGAACACACCCTACTACGGTGTTAAGCGTGCAAGCACTTGAAAAAGCGATTCATGAAGAAGATGTCGTGATTGATGTTGGTTCTGGATCAGGCGTACTAAGTATTGCTTCAGCACTACTAGGTGCCAAAGAAGTATATGCGTATGATTTAGACGACATAGCTGTGAAGAGCACGAAAATTAATGCAAAGCTTAATAAATTAGAAAATAAAATTTATTCGAAGCAAAATAACTTATTAGATAATGTAGATATGCAGGCAGATGTGATTGTTTCCAATATACTTGCTGAAATTATTGTTCGTTTTGTAGAGGATGCACATCGCATTCTGAAACCAGGTGGTCTTTTTGTAACCTCTGGGATTATTAAGCAGAAGAAGAATGTCGTAAAAGAATCATTGGAAAAAGTCGGTTTTGAAATTTTAGAAATAACGCAGATGGAGGATTGGATTGCCATTATGGCGAAGAAAAAATAAGAAAGTTGGTGGCAAACCGTGCAACGCTACTTTATACCAGAAGAGCAGTGGATAGGGGATCACGTAGAGATTACAGGGCAAGACGTTCATCACATAGTCCGTGTTATGCGGATGAAACAAGGAGATCAGATTGTTTGTAATCAACCAAGTGGTCGTGCGGCCGTTTGTAAAATAGTTGAACTATCCGAGCTGTCGGTGACGGCAACGGTAGAAACATGGTTGGAACAGGACGTTGAATTACCTATTCATGTTACCATTGCACAGGGTTTGCCAAAAGGGGATAAGATGGAACTTATTCTGCAAAAAGGGACGGAACTTGGCGCTAGTGAGTTCATTCCTTTCGAAGCTGCTAGATCTATCGTGAAATGGGATCCCAAAAAAATTGCTAAGAAAACGGATCGATATCGAAAAGTAGTCAAGGAAGCAAGTGAACAAGCACATCGTACGATTGTTCCAAGCGTTGAAACCGTTCTTTCCTTTGATGAGCTGTTGGAAAAAAGTAAGCAGTATGACGTCAAATGGGTAGCGTATGAGGAAGAGGCGAAAAATTCTCGTAACCAGAAATTAAGTGATTTGTTTCCAACTGTTAAAAATGGCCAGAGGATACTCGCTTGTATTGGACCGGAGGGTGGATATACAATAGAAGAGGTTAACCGGTTAATAGAGTACGGATTTACACCGATTCGCCTAGGTCCAAGAATACTTAGAACGGAGACAGCAGCTCTATATTTATTAGCAGGTCTATCTTATCATTTTGAAGAATAGAGGTGACGAAATGCCTACAGTGGCTTTTCATACATTAGGATGTAAAGTAAACCATTATGAGACAGAAGGAATTTGGCAACGATTTAAGAAGGAAGGCTATGAACGTGTAGATTTCGATCAAATTTCAGATGTTTATGTAATTAATACATGTACCGTAACGAATACAGGAGATAAAAAGAGTAGACAAGTCATTCGTCGAGCCATTCGTAAAAATCCTGAAGCGGTGGTTTGTGTGACAGGATGCTATGCCCAAACCTCACCAGGTGAAATTATGCAAATACCTGGAGTAGATGTGGTGGTTGGCACACAAGATCGGGGAAGAATGATTGAATATATTGAAGAACACCAAGAAACAAGATTACCGATTAATGGTGTTTCAAACATTATGAAAAATAGAGTGTTCGAAGAAATGGACGTACCGGTATTTACGGACCGTACTAGAGCTTCTTTGAAAATTCAAGAAGGATGTAATAACTTCTGTACGTTCTGTATTATTCCTTGGGCTAGAGGATTACTCCGTTCTAGAGATCCAGAAGATGTGTTAAACCAGGCTCAAAAGCTAGTAGATGCAGGATATAAAGAAATTGTTTTAACTGGAATTCATACAGCAGGTTATGGCGAAGATATGAAAGATTATAATTTTGCTAAACTGCTGCGTGAACTTGAAACAAAAGTAGAAGGATTAAAACGAATTCGTATCTCTTCTATTGAAGCAAGTCAAATTACGGATGAAGTAATTGAAGTATTGGACCAATCTGAAAAGATTGTACGCCACCTTCATATTCCATTACAATCAGGCTCTGATTCCGTGTTAAAGAGAATGCGTCGCAAATATTCTACAGATTTTTACCGTGCACGAGTGGAAAAAATTAAAAAAGCTTTACCAGGTTTAGCGATTACTTCTGATGTTATCGTAGGTTTTCCTGGTGAAACAGATGAAGAGTTTATGGAGACGTATAACTTTGTACGTGAAATTGGCTATTCTGAGCTACATGTATTTCCATTCTCTAAGCGTACGGGAACTCCAGCTGCTAGAATGGAAGACCAAGTGGATGATGACGTAAAAAATGAACGAGTGCATCGTCTCATTGAATTGTCTAATCAGCAAGCTAAGGAATATGCCTCTATGTACGAAGGAGAAGTATTAGAAGTGATTCCAGAAGAGAAATTGGAAGATAGTGAAAATGTGTACATCGGATACACAGATAATTATTTAAAGGTTAAATTAGAAGCAACGGATGACATGATTGGAAAAATTGTAAGAGTGAAAATTACGAAAGCTGGTTATCCATATAGTGAAGGGCAATTTGTTCGTGTTATGGAGGAACCGGAAATCAAACAAAAAGTAATGTCATCCTAAGACCCGAATTTATCGGGTCTTCTTTTGTGTAGTGGTTATTTTTACATAAAAATGCTATGATTGGGGAAGATGTTCGTACAACTAAGGAGGAATTAGATTTGGATAAGAAAGCACTAGCAAAAATGATTGATCACACGGCATTAAAGCCAGAAACGAATAAATCAGATATTGACAAGCTTCTTGCAGAAGCAAAAGAATATGAATTTGCTTCTGTTTGTGTCAATCCATATTGGGTTGCCTATTGTGCCGAAGCATTAAATGGGACACCGGTTAAAGTTTGTACGGTAATTGGGTTCCCATTAGGTGCCACTACAACCGAAACGAAAGTATTTGAAACTATTCAAGCAATTAAAAACGGAGCAACAGAAGTAGATATGGTCGTCAACGTCGGAGCAATTAAAAACCGAGAGTGGGATATTGTAGAGAAAGATATTCAAGCGGTTGTTGCAGCAGCTAATGGGAAGGCTATTTCAAAGGTTATACTTGAAACAGCACTACTGACAGAAGAAGAAAAAGTAAAAGCATGTCAAATTTCTAAAGAAGCAGGAGCTGACTTTGTAAAAACGTCTACTGGTTTTTCTGGTGGTGGAGCGACCGTTGAAGATATTGCTTTAATGAGAAAAACGGTTGGTCCTGATATGGGAGTGAAAGCTTCCGGTGGAGTTCGTGATCGAGAAACAACGGATGCTATGATTAAAGCAGGTGCTACTCGTATTGGAGCAAGTGCAGGGGTTGCTATCGTAGAAGGTGGCACATCCAATTCAGATTATTAAGAAAAAGGTTCAAAGCACTAGTGCTTTGAACCTTTTTCCATTTTACCTCCCATACCATCTGACAATAAACTTTTCGAATGGTGTCAGGAACGGAATAAGAAGTAAAACGGTAACACAATTAAACAAGACGGATATATGTGCCAGTTGTTCCTTCGCATTTACTGAAAGAAGAGTAGCTACATCCGTTAAGAAGAGTAACAGTGGTAAAAAAAGTAGGACCCCGAGAATGTTAAACCATGTGTGGGCCATGGCAACAAGCTTTGTTTCTTTGCTTAATCCAATGATTGCAAGTAAAGATGTAACGCATGTTCCAACATTTGCTCCAAGAACGATTGCGATCGATGCCGGTAGCCCGATTAACCCTTCATGTAAAAAACTCATTGTCATTCCGATTGTTGCACTTGAAGATTGGATAATAGCACTTACAACCATCCCAATCACTACACCAAACGTAGGATGTTCATTTGTATAGATAAAACCATTCTCTAAATAGGTAAGCTCTGCAAATGATTCAGCAAGTGATTCAAACCCTTGTAAGGCAACGAAAATGGTTCCAAGTCCAAACATAATGGTACCTGCACTAAACGATTTTTGGTTGGGAATGACCATGCAAATAAATCCAAATATAAGTAGGTACCATTCCGGAATGAGATGAGAAAAAGCTAATATTTCTCCTGTAACAGTTGTCCCGATATTTGCTCCTAGCATAATCCCAATTGATTGCTTAAAAGAAAGCAACTTTACGCTAACGAAACCAATGGTTAATACCATAACGAGAGAACTACTCTGAAGAATGGAAGTTGCCACGATTCCCATCCCAATCCCTAGCAATGGATTTTTTGTAAATGTCGCTAATAGACGTTTCATTTTTTCATAGGATAATTGATATAAACCGACTCGCATAATCGTCATACCTAGGAAAAAAAGCATAATAAACACACAAGTAAGTGTTAAGATATCTCCCATTGATTTCACCTCTTCTCCACATTTTATGGACAAGAGGTATAGAACATGATTAAAATTCCCAACTTGTTTGAAATACGATTATGTTTCTCCGAAAAAAGTTGACCACATAATTTTAGTGTATTATAATTGTCGGGAGACATGTGTAGAGTTACATGTCGGCCTAATCTAGATTGTATGCTTCGGAGGGAGGGAAATTAGCATGTCAAACACAACTCGCGTTCGTAAAAACGAGTCTCTTGAGGATGCTCTTCGTCGCTTTAAACGCAGTGTATCAAAAAATGGTACATTGGCTGAATATCGTAAGAAAGAATTCTACGAAAAACCTAGTGTGCGCCGCAAGAAAAAATCTGAGGCAGCCAGAAAACGTAAATACTAGTAAGATGATAGAAGATTAGAAGGATTTCCTTTTAATCTTTTGACTTAAGAGGGTGTAAACATGTCATTATTAGAACGTCTGAACCAGGATATGAAGCAAGCGATGAAGAACAAGGATAAAGAAACCTTGAGTGTCATTCGCATGGTAAAAGCTTCATTGCAAAATGAAGCCATTAAACTGGGGAAAGACGGTTTGTCGGAAGAAGAAGATTTAACTGTTTTATCTCGCGAGTTAAAACAGAGAAAAGATTCCCTCCACGAATTTAAAGAAGCTGGACGCGACGATCTTGTAGCGAAACTTGAAGATGAAATCAAGATTTTACAAGCATATATGCCTGAACAGCTGTCTGAAGAAGAGTTAGAAGACATAGTGAAACAGACCATTCAGGAAGTTGGAGCAACTTCTAAACAAGAAATGGGTAAAGTAATGGGTGCGATTATGCCAAAGGTTAAAGGAAAGGCAGATGGCACACTAGTTAACAAACTAGTATTAAAGCATTTATCCTAAATAAACGGATGAAACCAATCCCCTTGTCATGGACAAGGGGATTTTTCTATGCAATGAATTTGTATAGGAATCCTTTTGTGGATATGAGATACTATAAGGACATAAGGAAATGATTAAAGAATTTGAAACCCACTGACGTGTCATATCGTATTATGTAGTAACTCGTCGGGAAGGAGGGGAGATACGTTGAAAAAGTGGCTAGTGGTCATTTTGTTAAGCTTTCTTATGTTTTTGGTTTATGGAGTACATACGGTAAATGCGGAAAACGGGAACGGGAAATTGGTCTATGTAATCCCGATTGAACAGACCGTTGAAAAAGGGTTGGAGTCCTTTATTGAAAGGGCAACAGAAAAAGCAATTTCCGAAGGAGCGGACCACCTCCTTTTTGAAATTGATACGCCAGGTGGACGAGTAGATGCTGCCACACAGATTGCTGAAACCATGCAAGCAGTCAGTGTAGAAAGCAGTGCCTATGTTTTAAATGAAGCCTTGTCAGCCGGTTCTTATTTGGCTTTAAATACAGATCATATATTCATGACTGCGAATGCCACAATGGGAGCAAGCGGCGTGATTAATACAGATGGCACTGCTGCAGACAAGAAAGCACAATCTGCTTGGATTGCAGCAATGAAGGCTGCCGCTGAATCCAAAGGGAGAAATTCATTGTACGCAGAGGCAATGGCAGACCCCTCTGTAGACCTTCCGGAGTTAAATGCATCGAGTGGAGAATTTCTTACGCTTAGCGCAAAAGACGCTGTTGAAGTAGGGTATGCGGATTCCATCGTTGACGATCGAACAGAGCTTTTGGCCAAACTAAATTTAAGTGAAGCAAAGGTAGTAGAAGTGGCGCCAACACTTTTAGAAAGGGTTGCAAGGTTTTTAACGAATCCTTTCGTCGTACCCATTCTTCTTACTTTAGCATGTGTGGGTCTGATTATTGAGTTCTTCTCTCCTGGTTTTGGGATTCCTGGTTTGGTCGGATTAGGTTCTTTGATCCTGTTTTTCTTCGGTCATATCGTAGCAGGACTGGCGGGGTACGAAGCCATTGTTTTTGTTATTATCGGTCTTGTTCTGGTCGTAGCAGAGCTGTTCGTACCAGGTGGAATCCTAGGAGTTTTAGGTCTTGCCTCCATTATCGGTGCGTTATTTCTATCTTCAGCCGATATTGGCCATATGCTAATGAGCATCTCAATTGCTCTATTAGTTTCGCTAGTTGTGTTCGCAATTCTTTTCAAACGTATTGGTATGGAGAAGGGTATTTTCCGCCATATTATACTTCAAGACGCAACGAAGACGGAATTAGGCTATGTGTCATCGGTGAGTCGCTTGGATTTAATTGGACTTAAAGGAATATCCGTTACCCCATTAAGACCTTCGGGAACCGGTCTATTTGATGGGGAAAGATTAGATGTTGTTACAGAAGGGGGCTATGTGCAGGCACAGTCTCCAATCCGGATTGTAAAAGCAGAAGGTTCTCGAATAATTGTTAGAGCTATAGATAATGAGTAGGAGGAATTTAATGATGACAATTGAAGGACTATTACCGATTATATTAGTAGGTATTATTATTATCGCGGTTGCTGTATTGTTTACTTTTATCCCAGTAATGCTTTGGATTAGTGCCCTAGCTGCTGGTGTTCGAGTTAGTATATTTACACTAGTTGGGATGCGTCTTAGACGAGTTGTTCCATCACGTGTGATTAATCCATTAATTAAAGCGCACAAAGCAGGAATTGACGTCAACACAAATCAACTGGAAAGTCACTACTTAGCAGGTGGTAACGTAGACCGTGTTGTAAACGCACTAATTGCAGCACAACGTGCGAATATTGAACTGAGCTTTGAGCGATGTGCGGCGATTGATTTAGCCGGTCGTGATGTATTAGACGCCGTGCAAATGAGTGTTAATCCGAAAGTAATCGAAACACCGTTTATTGCAGGTATTGCAATGGATGGGATTGAAGTAAAGGCGAAAGCTCGTATCACTGTTCGTGCTAACATTGATCGCTTAGTAGGAGGAGCTGGTGAAGAAACTGTTATCGCTCGTGTAGGGGAAGGAATCGTAAGTACAATCGGTAGCTCCTCTAGTCACAGTGAAGTGTTAGAAAACCCGGATAAAATTTCTCATAATGTCCTATCTAAAGGATTAGATGCAGGTACTGCGTTTGAAATTCTATCGATTGATATTGCCGATATTGATATCGGTAAGAACATCGGTGCTCTACTTCAAATGGACCAAGCGGAAGCAGATAAAAACATTGCTCAAGCAAAAGCGGAAGAAAGAAGAGCGATGGCGGTAGCACAAGAACAAGAAATGATTGCCAAAGTACAAGAAATGCAAGCTAAAGTAGTGGAAGCGGAAGCAGATGTACCACTTGCATTAGCAGAAGCGTTACGGTCTGGAAATCTAGGAGTTATGGATTACATGAACTATAAAAACATTAATGCGGATACCGACATGAGAGATTCTATTGGTAAAATATCGAAAGACAAAGAAGAAGAATAAACTGCCAGTAACTCCATTAAGGAGGGATGATGAAACATGGATGATATCATAGGTATTGTTTTTGCGGTGATCGCGATTGCGAGTGGAATCTTTGGCATGTTTCAGAAGGAGAAGGATACAGAGAAGGCACCAAATCCAAAACCAACGCCTACACCTACACCTTCTGGTCCGATGAAAACAGAAACCATGGAACCGCAAATGGAAGCTTTTGAAGAAAACTTAAAGGAGCATGCAAACAGTTCTTCTATACAGCAGCAATACGAAAAATTAAAGCAGCACACGTCTTCTTTAACAGTGGATCAGGAGAATAATAAACCGCAGACTGTTCGAAGACAGAGCGTTACAAAAAATGCTCGAAGGAAAGATACTTCCTTTATTTCTACAGAATTAAAAGGTAAGGCTCTGGCCAAAAATATGATAATGACAGAAGTACTAGGTACTCCAAGAGCGTTAAAACCTTATGAACCGAGATTTCATAAAAATAGACGGTAACATTTCCAATAAAGAAGACATACCTTAAAGGTGTGTCTTCTTTTTGTTAGGCAGATATCTTGTCCTAGCGAGGCTATATCTTGTTGGAACAACAATATCATCAATATATATACGTACCTTCAAAAGCGTATTTTCGGTTCTTATTTCCTCTAATTTTTCATACATTTAGATGAGAGAGGGGGCATCATCCATGAAACCGTGGAGACAACGGATTGGGAATTGGCTCACAAATCATCTTGATTTACCTTCAGATGTGATCCTCGAGCTACCAAGAATTACGACCATTGGCCAATTACATGCATATATTGAAAATCATCGTGGCCTCGTTCTATTCTCGGACAACGAACTTCGGTTGAGAATGGAATATGGCTATTTAAAAATAACAGGAAGTCAATTCGTACTTAAGATGATGTTGCCAGAAGAAATATTACTGGAAGGCAAAATCAAAGAATTCACTTTCATTGAAGAGTAAATCGGAAATACGCTTGAGGAGGTAACCCATTGAAGATTACGCAAGGCAGTTATTTGACAGGGTATGTAACAATAAAAATTACCGGTTCACGTCCTGAGTTGTTTTTTGCCCTATGCGCTAAAGAACAAGTGCTCGTTTGGAATGTAAAAAAAATCTCAGACAAGGTTTGTTTAGGGAATATCCATCTAAAGGATGTTGCACAAGTCAAACGGTTGAGAAGGAGAACGGTTTATAAAGTATCCTTTTTAAATAAAAAAGGAATTCCTTTTCTTTCTCAACGATTTTTACATAAGAAGCCTCTCGTGATTGGATTGGTTTTAAGTATTTTATTTATAGGCATCCTATCGAATATGGTCTGGGATGTGAAGGTAACAGGAGTACATCCAGAACTCGAGAAAAAAATAATGAAACAGCTAGATGCCTATGGAGTGGAGCCTGGAACATTAAAATTCCAGTTAGGTTCACCAAGTGCTATTCAACAAAAGCTTTTGGACGATATTCCTGAGCTTCTTTGGGTTGGTGTGAAGGAAAAAGGGACAACCTTTTATTTAGAAGGAGTGGAAAAGACACTCGTAGAAGAAAAAGAAGAGCCGGGGCCTCGGAATATTGTTGCAGAGAAAAAAGGCGTCATTATAGATATGTTCGTCTCCAAAGGAAAGCCAATGGTTCAAGTAAATGATTTCGTAAAAAAAGGAGAATTACTTGTTTCTGGAAATATTAACATAGATGAACAGGAAAAAAATGAAGAAGAGGAAGAGGAGAAAGAAAAGAAGCCAAACCTTGTTTCAGCTGAAGCGGAAATCATTGCGGAAACCTGGTACCAAACGGCAGTTTCTATTCCGTTAAAAGCGAATTATCAAACACTAACTGGTCATAATAAAAAGAAGTATTACTTAAATATTGCTGGGTTTTCATTACCGGTTTGGGGCTTTGGGGATCCCGAGTATAAAAAGATTCAAACCGAAACGGTTGAAAAACCATTCCAGTTTTTAAAATGGGAGCTACCGATAAGCTTTAAACAAGTGAATCTACAAGAAGCAGAAGAAACCAAAGTTACTAGAACAAAACAAGAAGCAAGAGATGTTGCAGTTTCTCAGGCTCGAAAGGAACTGAAAAGTAAGCTCGAAAAGGATTCACAAATAGTTTCTGAAAAAGTTTTGCACGAAACTTATGAGAATGGTAAAGTTAAATTAATCCTTTATTTCACGGTTCACGAAAATATAGTTAAAAACCAACCAATATCTCAAGGAGATTGATTATGCCTGAAGATTTGAAAACAATTGATTTACAATTAGATGAACCAAACGAAGCTCTCTCTTTATTCGGAACAGAAGATCGACACTTGAAATTAATGGAAGAGCAAGTGGGCGTATCCATCGTGACGAGAGGGGAAGGCGTTAGAGTCTCTGGAACGGATGGAGACGTAAAGCTAATCGAAGAGGTGCTCCTAGCACTATTAAGTATTATCCGAAAAGGATTAACTGTAGGGGAACGAGACGTAGTCTATGCTCTTGATTTAGCTAAAAAAGGGAAAATCAAACAATTTGAAACGCTCTTTGAAGACGAAATTACGAAAAATGCGAAAGGGAAATCCATTCGGGTTAAAACGTTAGGACAAAGAACGTATGTATCCGAAATAAAAGCGAACGATCTCGTGTTTGGAATTGGACCAGCTGGTACTGGGAAAACATACTTAGCTGTTGTGATGGCTGTAAATGCATTGAAAAGTGGAAATGTAAAAAGAATTATTTTAACACGGCCTGCAGTAGAAGCAGGGGAAAGCTTAGGATTTTTACCAGGGGATTTAAAAGAAAAGGTAGATCCATACTTACGTCCTTTATATGACGCGTTACATGATGTTTTAGGAACAGAACATACGTTGCGGCTTATTGAACGAGGCACAATTGAAATTGCTCCGTTAGCCTATATGCGTGGTCGTACTTTAGACGATGCATTTGTCATATTAGACGAAGCACAAAATACAACACCAGCCCAAATGAAAATGTTTTTAACTCGATTAGGATTTGGGTCGAAAATGGTCATAACAGGAGATATTACACAAGTGGATTTACCAAAAGGTGTCGTATCTGGACTGAAATCCGTAGAAACAAGATTGAGCAATGTGAAGGGGATTTCATTAGTGTACTTGAAACAATCCGATGTTGTTCGTCACCCATTAGTTCAAAAAATTATTGATGCGTACGAGCAGGAATCAGACAAGCCTTAAGACCCAGTATGCGGGTCTTATTTCTGTATCAGGAGATGGAAGTTCATTAGAGAAGAGGAGTGTCTAATGGACTAGACTAGAGGATAAACGGGGTGAAGTCATGCTTAAAAATAAGGTTCAAGTCATTCTTTCCTTTTTGAATAAGCAAAGAAATATGTTTAGTATTGGACTACCTATATTAGTATTAGGTATCTTTTGCTTGTTAATGACTTTGTCCAATGTGTTTACAGAGACGTATGATATAGAACGCTTTTCAACGGCTAAGGAAACAGTTCGTTCTCCAGTTACGATTGAAAATGTGGAGGAGACAGAGCGAAGGACAAGAGAGGCGGTACAAGCCGTTGAAGACCGCTATGATATTTCAAGTGAAATTACGCAAGAGCGTGTCCAATATGTGAATGAATTGTTTGATGCGATCCATAAATTGGAAAATTCTGATGAAAAAGCAGAAGATAAAATCCCTAAAACAATACCAGAAAAAGCGCAGTACATTTCTCAAATATTAACTCCTGAACTATCGGAAGCTATGTCTCAGGAATCCATAGTAGCGTTACTCAATGCTTCTGAATCTGAGCGTTCCATCGCCAAGGAACTTTTGACAACCTCCTTGTATGATGTCTTGAATGCTGGGGTTCGTACAGAGAACTTAGAAAGTGCAGTTAGTAATCTTAAGCAAAGCTTACGCTATTCAAGCCTAAATCAAGACGTGAAGGAAGCCTTATATGAGCTTAGTTCGTTTGCAGTAGTTGAAAATTCATTTTTTGATGTGGAAACTACGATGGAGGCACAAAAGCAAGCTGCTAGTAACGTTGAACCTGTTATGATACGAGCAGGTGAAATTATTGTTCGTGAAGGACAAACGATAACTAATGAAATCTATGAAAAATTAGATTTAGTTGGTTTACTGAATAATGAACGAAATATCTTTCCAGTTATTGGACTCTTTTTACTGATTAGTTTAATTTGTGCAACGATTAGTTATGAACTTCATACCTATTCCAAATCGAACAACTTAAATCCGGGTAAGATTCTCGCGATCGTAATTATCATCATTTTTATGGTTTCTGTAATGAAAGTGATTAGTATCTACAATACATCTATGTACCAGTTCTTTTTGTTAGTTCCGGCAGCAACTGGTGCCATGTTAATCAAAGTGTTACTAAATGAACGTGTTGCAATAGTGTTATCTGCCTTGTTTGCGCTATTAGGGAGTCTTATTTTTAATGGCGAGATTCCAGGTGCGTTTAATGTTGAAGCAGGAACGTACATGTTCTTTTCCCAGTTTGCTGGTAGTATTTTAATCCAAAATTTACAAGATAAATCCGCAATATTAAAAGCAGCAATAGGAATAACCTTGGTTAATGAAATCGTCATTTTGTTATTTCTATTCCTTACCTTTGAGTCAGTTACTATACCGGAAGTTTTAATACATGGTGGATTTGGAATTGCCTCTGCCTTTTTATCCGTCATCTTGACGATTGGAATGATTCCGTACTTTGAAGCTGGTTTAGGAATATTATCAGAGTCCAAATTATTAACACTAGCAAACCCAAACCACCCTTTATTGCGAAAAATTCTTACAGAAGCACCTGGAACGTATCATCACAGTGTCATGGTCGCTAATTTAAGTGAAACAGCCTGTGAAGCAATCGGTGCAAATGGGTTACTTGCTAGAGTTGCATCGTATTATCATGACCTCGGTAAAACGGAGCGGCCACATTATTTTATCGAAAACCAAATGGGAATCCAAAATCCTCATGATTTATTAGAGCCGATTCAGAGTGCAGAGATTATTATTAGACATCCGTATGATGGAGCGATGCTGTTAAAAAAACACAAGATTCCAAAAGAGATTGTGGATATAGCGGAACAGCATCATGGGACAACGCTTCTTAAGTATTTTTATTATAAAGCGAAAGACAAATATTTGGATGTCAAAGAAGATGCTTATCGTTACGCTGGTCCAAAGCCACAAACGAAAGAGGCTGCGGTGATTTGTATTTGTGATTCTGTGGAGGCGGCTGTACGCTCCTTGCAAGAACCTACGATGGAAAAAATCGAAGAAATCGTTTATTCCATCATTAAAGATCGACTAAATGATGGACAATTAAATGAATGTCCTATTACTATCAATGAGCTACATGTGATCCGGCGAACTATCTGTGAAACACTTGCAGGCATTTTTCACTCGAGAATTCAGTACCCAACTAAGCAAGAGAAGATTAAGGAGGCGAAATAAGTGCAAATTGATTTTCAAGATGCAACAAATCAAGTTAAGCCAGAACATATTGAATTAGTAGAGAAATTACTTGTACAAGCTGCCCAATTGGAAAATGTGGCAGAAGATGCAGAGCTATCGGTTAGCTTTGTAGACAATGATGAAATACAAATCATTAATCGGGATTACCGAAACAAAGATAAGCCAACAGACGTCATTTCGTTTGCTATGCAAGAAAATGTAGACGACGAGCCAGAAATTATGGGCGATAATGGTCCGTTACTATTAGGTGATATCATTATTTCCGTTGATAAGGCGGAAGAACAAGCAAAGGATTACAAGCATTCTTTTGAACGAGAATTGGGTTTTTTGGCAGTTCACGGATTTCTACACTTGCTAGGCTATGATCATATGAATGAGGAAGATGAGAAAAAGATGTTTGGAAGACAAGAGGAAATCCTTCATGCATTCGGATTATCGAGGGAGTAGCCATCGGTTTTGGAAAGGATTTGTCTTTGCTTGGAATGGAATTCGTTCTGTTTTCCGAACAGAACGAAATTTTAGAGTTCACATGTTTTGTACAGGGCTCGTCATTCTAGGTGGTATTGTTTTCCATATAACAAAGGGAGAATGGATGCTTCTTTCATTGATCATTGCCCTTGTATTAAGTTTAGAGATGGTAAATACAGCAATCGAGAAAATAATGGATTATCTCTCCACTGAGCCCGATCCAAAGATTGGAGCTATAAAAGATATTGCTGCTGGTGCTGTATTCGTGAGTGCTATCTCTGCGGCCGTTATCGGGGGATTTATATTCATTCCTAGAATCGTGGAAGTATTTCTTTGAAAATCTGTTTGTACATTATTGGTGCAAACAGATTTTTTCGTATAATTTAGAAAAGGAAAGCTAAAATTGTCGAGAATCGAACGGTGCATAGGTTACCGACCTATTGTCAAAAACTAAAGTCAGATCTACTATTTTTATGTGAAGAGAAGAAATTGTATTACTAATAAGAGATATATATTACACTTTTTTTACAGAGGTTTTGTCGAAAAGATGAAAGGGAATCTGCTTTTATAGTAAGATAAAGAAAAATAATTGGAACCTAACGATGGAGGACTTTACACCAATGGAGAACAACTTTAACTCAGGTTTTATCACGATAATAGGAAGACCAAACGTTGGAAAATCAACATTTATGAACCATGTGATTGGTCAAAAAATTGCGATTATGAGTGACAAACCGCAGACAACACGCAACACGATTCAAGGAGTATATACAGATAAAGACGCACAGATTGTATTTATTGACACGCCAGGAATTCATAAACCAAAGCATAAGCTTGGAGACTTCATGGTGAAAGTCGCTGAAAATACCTTAAATGAAGTGGATGCCGTCTTATTTATGATAAACGCCGAAGAAGGATATGGGAAAGGAGACCAATACATTTTAGACTTACTTCAACGTGTCCATAATCCGGTTTTCCTTATTATTAATAAGATTGACAAGGTGCATCCGGACCAACTTCTTCCGCTAATTGACGAATATAAGGACAAGTATGCCTTTAAAGAAATCATTCCGATTTCTGCCTTAGAAGGAAATAATGTGGATCACCTGATTCAAGTTATTAAACAGTACTTACCGGAAGGGCCAAAGTACTATCCAGATGACCAGGTAACAGATCATCCAGAACGATTTATTATTAGTGAATTAATTCGCGAAAAAGCCTTACAGCTTACAAGGGAAGAGATTCCTCACTCGGTAGCGGTTGTTATTGAGAACATAGAGGAACGTGCGAATTCTGGTAGTGTCTTTATCCAAGCAACCATCGTAACGGAGCGGAAATCGCAAAAAGGAATAATAATTGGGAAACAAGGTTCTATGTTAAAGGAAATTGGAAAGCTCGCTAGAAAAGATATCGAAGCATTACTTGGTACAAAAATATTTTTAGAATTATGGGTCAAAGTGGAGAAGGATTGGCGGAATCGCCCATCACACTTGCATGAGTATGGGTTCCGAAACGATGAGTACTAATCATACATGGTAAATATTTTAACTCATTAACGATGTCAATCAGGTTAATCTATAAGTAGTGACAGATCATAATCATAAATTTAAGAAAGGTGGGGTTTCTTGTGTTAGACTTTACATGGAAGGTTTTTAGTCAGACAGGAAACATTGAAACCTATTTACTTATGAAAGAGTTAGAAACTGTCTATGATGAAGAAGCTTTTTTTGAAACTTCCGAAAGAATTGCTGAATTGGATCCAAATATTTAAGGGGAGGGGAACGGTGAAAGAGCTTGTTTAACAAATGTGAAGCGCTCATTCTGCGAACACAAGACTATGGGGAAACGCACAAAATCGTTACGTTATTTTCAAAAGAAATGGGAAAAATAGGCGTTATTGCTCGTGGAGCAAAAAAGCCCAAGAGTAGAATGGCTGCTATTACGCAGCCATTTATTCATGGGGAATTTATGATTCAAATAGGCTCCAGCTTAGGAACGATGCAACAAGGGGAAGTCATCCATTCTTTAAGACCAATACGTGAGGATATTTTAAAAACCGCATACGCTTCTTACCTAGCAGAATTAACGGACAAGGTAATGGAACAAAAACAGCCCGATACATATGTATATCAGCAGTTGTTAGAAATATTACTAGCTATTAATGAGGGGAAAGATCCTGAAATATTGACCATCATCTACGAATTTAAAATGTTTCAAAAAGCAGGATTTGCTCCAACTGTTCATCAATGTGTTCATTGTGGGCAAATAAGTGAAATGTATAAGTTCTCTATTTCTGAGGGTGGTTTTCTTTGTCCAAGATGTGCACATATAGATGAGCATGGCATTGGAATTCCTCCTAAATTAATTAAAATCATTCAGCTTTTATCTAGGATAGATGTGACAAGAATTGGGAATATTTCGATTAAGCAAGAGAACAAACAGTTGCTCCAAAGAATTATGGAAATGTATTATGATCATCATGGGGGCTATTATTTAAAGTCAAAAAAATTTCTAAAACAGCTCGATCTTTTAAAATAAAAGGAGCTTAAGGTTGACAACGGCCTTGTATTTGGAGTATCTTAATAACAAATTTGATAGCGATGTGAAGAGAGAGAGTAGTACTTATTCATCGAATCTTTTAGAGAGCCCAGGTAAGGTGAGAGCTGGGTAGATTCAAGGTAAGGAAGGCGCTCAGGAGCATGATGCGAAAGTGGTATTCTATTTTTGGAATAGATGCAAGTAGGGTGGAACCGCGGTTATACCGTCCCTATGTCTGTAAAGGCATAGAGGACGGTTTTTATTTTGTTATCGAAACATCAAACAATGGAGGTAAAACATGAACATTCAAAAAATGATCTTAACATTACAAACACATTGGTCCGAACAAAATTGTATTCTTATGCAAGCTTATGATGTGGAAAAAGGAGCAGGTACCATGTCACCAATGACATTGCTTCGTAGTCTAGGTCCAGAGCCTTGGAATGTAGCGTATGTGGAGCCATCTAGAAGACCTGCCGATGGTCGCTACGGACAGAACCCAAATCGCTTGTACCAACACCACCAATTTCAAGTGATCATGAAGCCGTCGCCATCTAACATTCAAGAATTGTATTTGGAATCATTAGAAAAGCTTGGAATTGATCCTAAGCAGCATGATATTCGTTTTGTAGAGGATAACTGGGAAAACCCAACGCTTGGTGCAGCTGGCTTAGGATGGGAAGTTTGGTTAGATGGAATGGAAATCACTCAGTTTACTTACTTCCAACAAATCGGTGGATTAGAAGCGAAACCAGTAGCGGTAGAAATCACTTACGGAATTGAGCGTCTAGCCTCTTACATTCAAGATAAAGAAAACGTATTTGAATTAGAATGGACAGACGGCGTTACTGTTGGGGATATTTTTTATCAACCAGAATATGAGCACTCTAAATATACATTTGAAGAATCTGATACGGACATGTTATTTGAGTTATTTTCAACGTATGAAAAAGAAGCGAAGCAGACGATGGAAAAAGGACTGGTATTTCCAGCATATGACTATGTTTTAAAATGCTCCCATACCTTTAACCTATTGGATGCAAAAGGGGTTATTTCTGTAACCGAACGTACTGGTTATATTGGAAGGGTGCGTAACCTTGCTAGAGCTATTGCAAAGCTTTATGTCGAAGAAAGAGAAAGACTAGGGTTTCCGATGTTGAAGAAGGAGGAGATTAATCATGACAACCAATAATGTTTTATTTGAAATAGGTCTAGAAGAATTACCGTCACGGTTTATTCCAGATGCACAGAAACAACTAAAAGAGAAGACGGAGAATTGGTTAAAGGATTTACGTCTCCCTTACGAAGCTGTGGAGTCTTATTCTACTCCACGTCGCTTAGCCGTTGTCATACGTGGCCTTGCTGAGAAGCAGGATGATGTGGAAGAGGAAGCAAAAGGACCAGCAAAGCATATTGCATTAGATAAAGATGGGAATTGGTCAAAGGCAGCCCAGGGATTTACTAGAGGACAGGGGAAATCGGTCGAGGATATTTATGTGAAGGATGTGAAAGGCACAGAATATATATTTATTAACAAATATATCGAGGGAAAAAACTCTATAGATTTGTTACCCGCCTTTAAAGATGTCATTCTGAGCATTACCTTTCCAAAAAATATGCGTTGGGCAAATTCTACCATTCGCTATGCAAGGCCTATCCGTTGGATAGTAGCCCTTTTAAATAATCAAGTAATCCCATTTGAGATTGAGGGAGTTCATACATCCGCGATTAGCTATGGACACCGTTTCTTAGGGGAGAAAGTAGAGATTAAGGAACCTACATCCTATGTAGATGTAATGAAAGAGCAATATGTAATCGTCAATCCTCAAGAAAGAGAAGCGTCTATCTTACACGGTATAAAGCAATTGGAAGAAAAGAATGGTTGGGTCATTCCAATTGATCAGGAACTACTAGAGGAAGTAACACATCTGGTAGAATATCCAACCGTTTTTTCAGGACAATTCCATGAACGTTTCTTAAAAGTGCCAGAGGAAGTATTAATCACTTCGATGAAAGAACACCAACGATATTTCCCGGTTCGTTCTAAAGAAAACGGGGTGTTAATTCCAGCTTTTATTGCAGTCCGTAATGGAGATGAACAGCATCTTGATACGGTCTCTAGAGGGAATGAAAAAGTGTTACGTGCTCGATTATCGGATGCAGAGTTTTTCTACGAGGAGGATCAAAAATTATCTATTGATGCTTGCCTACAAAAACTCGAGAAGATTGTATTTCAAGAGAAACTTGGAACAATTTCTGAAAAGGTTTATCGTGTAGGAAGAATTGCAGAGGAAATTTGTAAACTTCTAACCGTAGATAACGTGATCCAAAAACACGTGATTCGAGCGGCTGAAATAAGTAAATTTGATCTAGTTACTAACATGGTGAATGAATTTACGGAATTACAGGGCATAATGGGTGAAAAATATGCCAGATTGTTTGGGGAAGAAGAGGCAGTTGCAGTAGCGATTAATGAACAATATATGCCAAGAAGTGCGAATGGTGTCTTGCCTAAAACAATGGTAGGTACTATTCTGAGTGTAGCCGATAAGTTAGATACCATTATTGGTTGTTTAGCAGTTGGCATTATTCCGACAGGCTCCCAAGATCCGTACGCATTAAGACGACAAGCAATTGGGATGTTACAAATGATTCGTAAACAGGACTGGTCGATTCAAATAGAAGGATTGTTAAATATGGTTACCGCTCTTTATCAAGACTGGAAGATACCAACCGCAACTGTTGAAGAACTACGACAAAATGTAGATGAATTTTTCCAATTAAGAGCTTCTTACCTGTTAAGAGAGGAGCAGGTAGATCAAGATGTTATGGATGCTGTATTAGCTAGTGGGATAGGTAATATTAACTTTACGATTCAAAAGGCGAAGTGTTTAGTGGAGAAGCGACAAGATGATGACTTCAAATCTACACAAGAAGCGCTCGTTCGTGTCTTAAATATTGCAGAAAAAGGAACAGATGCGCAAGTGGAGGAAGGATTATTTGAAAATGAAGCGGAAAAAGAATTATATGCGAGCTATCAGAACATGGTGAAGCGTTACGAGCAAGCGTTAGAACAGAACCAGGCCGAAGAAGCATTAGCGATCCTAAGTGAATTAACGGATCCGATTCATCGCTTCTTTGATGGAACAATGGTTATGGTAGAGAATGATGCTTTAAGACGTAACAGACTTGCCTTACTACTTGAAATTTCAAATAAAATTAAACAATTTGCTGACTTAACACGTATTCAATGGAAGCAACATGTGTAACGAGAAGTATTGGAAAGAATTGATGGTGAAGTAAGATGGAACTTTCGAATAGGCAAGAACAAATTCTAACAATCGTCAAAGAACAAGGACCGATATCCGGAGAACAAATTGCTACTACATTAAATTTATCTAGGGCCACCTTAAGACCGGATTTATCTTTGTTGACCATGGCAGGATTTTTAGAGGCAAAGCCGAAGGTCGGGTATTTTTATACGAAAAAAAAACAATCGGATATGATTGAAGAAAGCTTGAATCGTTTTTTAGTCCGAGATTATCAATCTAAACCAGTCGTCGTTAAAGAAAATGAAACAGTATATGATGCGATAGGGAAAATGTTTTTAGAAGATATCGGAACCTTATTCGTTGAAGATGAAAAAGGTCAGCTTGCTGGGGTCTTATCTCGAAAGGATTTGCTACGCGCAAGTATGGGGAATCAGGATTTAAATAATATCCCTGTGCATATCATTATGACTAGAATGCCTAATCTATCCGTTTGCACACCAGAGGATTCCTTATTATCAGCTGCAAACACGATGATGGAAAAGCAGGTTGATGGTTTAGCCGTTGTGGAACGAAGAGAAGATAGCCTAAAAGTAATCGGTAGAATCACGAAGACTAACGTTATTAAAGCATTCGTCGGGATTGTAAAGCAAGAATAATGGAGGAGGGCAACACTTGAGTAAACCTGTCGTTTATGTCGTATCTGATTCTGTAGGAGAGACAGCTGAACTAGTTGTCAAAGCTGCGCTCATTCAATTTGAACACCAGGGTGGTTTTGAATTACAACGTGTACCATATGTTGAAGATATGCAGATTATAAAGGAAACATTAGATCTCGCTGAACAGAAAAAAGCAATTATTGGCTTCACGATTGTAAATCGAGTCATTCGACAACATCTTCTAACAGAAGCGAGCAAACGACAGATTGAATGCATTGATATTATGGGACCCATGATTGATGCCATGGAACGAAGTTTTAACCAAAAACCAAAGTTAGAGGCAGGTCTTGTTCATAAACTGGATGAAGATTACTTTAAACGGGTAGAAGCCATTGAATTTGCAGTAAGATACGATGATGGTCGTGATGCACGTGGGATTTCTGAGGCAGACATCATTCTTATCGGCATTTCACGAACTTCAAAGACTCCACTTTCTCAATACTTAGCTCATAAGAGACTTAAAGTGGCAAATGTACCTATTGTTCCAGAAGTGGACCCTCCAGCTGAACTGTTTGATGTCGATCCAGACAAGTGTATCGGATTACGTATCAGTCCTGAGAAATTAAATGATATTAGGAAAGAAAGATTGAAAGCGTTAGGTCTTGGGGAAGCCGCAAGTTATGCGAATTTGGATAGAATTCATGAAGAATTAAAATATTTTGATGACATAATTCAAAGGATTGGTTGTCAAATCATTGACGTCTCTAATAAAGCGGTAGAAGAAACAGCAAATGTAATTTTAAATATTAGAAATAGACTATTTCAAAATAGAAATTAAAAGACTGTAAAGGTCGATTGGCTATAAAATAGAAGCTGATTGGTAAAAGTTTATGCATTTATAACTTTTAAATCAGCTCTTCTTTTTGGTTGAAAGAAAAATTTTTTACTAGCAATTTGGATTTTTTTGTATTATAATTATTTTTTGTGAAAAAATGTTTGTATAGAACCAACATGTTTAGAAGGACCTCTACATAAAATGGAGTATCAAATTAGAATATACGAACAGATTTCTTAGATTTTCAGAAAAATAAAACATTCTTATTTAAGAAGGATTCTTTCATTTTTTGTAGAATATAAGTTTGTATGCTTCTATAGATAGTTCTTTGTCGATAAGAAGCAAAAATTCTCCATTAATTCCGTTACAGGACTTCACTTTTTCTTCCTAGGAAGTTTATGTTTCCACATCAAGAGGAATTATTAGAATAAAGGCTAGGCAAGTCCTTCGTCTTTATGACATATAAAAATCGACAAATGTTTGGAAAGAAAAAAGGAAAAAGCTTTTTTTTATTTTCCAACACATTTTTTTCGACTTTGTAAAAAATATTGTCGTAAAATGCAGGGTTTTCTTTTTGCAATATAGAATAATTGTAAAATACGGTGATTATAATGGCTAGTCAAATACCAGAAGAATTAGTAGAAGAAATACGGAAAGCTAATGATATTGTAGATGTAATTGGTGAGTACGTCCAACTAAAGAAACAGGGGAGAAACTTTTTTGGTTTGTGCCCGTTCCATGGTGAGAAAACGCCTTCCTTTTCTGTAACACAAGACAAGCAAATATTTCATTGTTTTGGATGTGGAAAAGGAGGAAATGTTGTCACTTTTTTAATGGAGATTGAAGGGTTTAACTTTTCACAAGCCATTCGATTTCTAGCAGACAAAAGTGGACATGTTCTTCCAAAAGACTTGCAGCCTTCTTCACAAGAGCATAACCAGGATAATCAGGATGTTATAAGTGCGAATGAATGGTTAACTAAGCTTTATCACCATTTGTTACGCCATTCAAAGGATGGTAAAGAGGCTTATCAATATCTGATTAACCGTGGATTTACAGAAGAAAGCATTAATACGTTTCAACTTGGATTTGCACCTAATTCCAAGGACTTTACAGCTCAGTTTTTGGAGAAGAAAGGGTTCCATCTTCAACAAATGGTGAAAGCTGGTCTGCTTTCTGCTAAAGAAGATCAAGGGGTTACGGATCGTTTTCGTGGGAGGGTAATGTTCCCGATTCGGAATCATCTTGGAAAAACAATAGCTTTTGGTGGTCGAGCCCTAAACGGCCAAGAGCCAAAGTATTTAAACAGTCCGGAGTCTGATCTCTTTCGTAAGGGGACCATGCTGTATAACTTTGATTTGGCAAGGCCTCACATTCGAAGAGAGCAAGAAGTCGTACTGTTTGAAGGGTATGTGGATGTCATCTCTGCTTATAATGCAGGCATCCAGAATGGTGTTGCCACATTAGGTACATCTATTACGGAAGCACAAGCAAAGCTTCTTCGAAGGTATGTCGACCAAGTGACGATCTGTTATGACGGGGATGAGGCTGGCATACAGGCTTCTTTTAAAGCAGCAAAGCTTTTAAAACAAGTGGGTTGTATGGTGAAAGTTTCTCATTTAACTAACGGATTAGATCCAGACGAATTCATTCAGACATATGGTGCCGAACGCTTCAAAAATGAGATTATAAAGGCAAGTGACACGTATACTTCTTTCATGATGAGGTATATAAAAAAAGATTATAATCTAAAATTAGAAGGAGATCGCATACAATATGTTGAAAAAGTACTTGATGAAATCGCGTTAATTGAAAAACCGATTGAACGAGAACACTACTTGAAAGAGTTGTCTAATGAATTTAACTTATCCATGGATACGCTAACCCTTGAAATTGAAGCTAGACTGCAAAAGTTGGGTAACAGACAGGATAAGGGGGTTCAAAATCGCCATACTAATACCATAAAAAGCAAGCGTCATGCAACTGGAAAATTATTACCCGCTTATCATAATGCTGAAAGGCAATTGCTTTCCTATATGTTGTCGGATGAGACGATTGCAGGGAAGGTTCAAGAAGAGTTAGGTGGTAATTTTAATGTAGAGAAGCATAAAGTCATTGTCACATACTTATATGCTTTCTATGAAGGGGGTAATGCTCCAGATGTTAGTCAGTTTGTAGAGGAGCTACCGGATTCAGAGTTGCAAAGTTATGCAGTTGAGTTGGCATTAATTCCTACTCAATCAGACATAAGTGATCGTGAAATTAGTGATTATATCAACACCATTCGTACTGAGCAAAACGACCACGCCCTAATCAAATCATTAAAAGAAGATCAAAAATTAGCAGAACAACAAAGTGATCCATTACGAGCAGCAGAGATTGCGATGAAAATTTTAGATATACAAAGACAAATTCGAAATTGATTGTTTGTATATAGTGTAGATTGTCGGAAGGAGGAGAGCTCATGGCGCAAAATAAGCCATCACAGCCGAAAGAAAATGAAACAGAGCTAACCTTGGATCAAGCAAAGGAACAATTGGTTGAGCTAGGGAAAAAGCGAGGGGTTCTCGCATATGAAGAAGTAGCTGAGCGTCTGTCTAACTTTGAATTAGAATCCGATCAGATGGATGAATTCTATGAACATTTAGGTGAACAAGGTGTAGAAGTAATTGGAGATTCCGAGGAAGATCCTAGTATGCAACAGCTTTCCAAGGAGGAAGAGTTTGATTTAAATGATTTAAGTGTCCCTCTTGGCATTAAAATTAATGATCCTGTTCGTATGTACCTAAAAGAAATTGGTCGAGTAGACCTTCTGTCTGCAGCTCAAGAAATTGAACTTGCTAAACGAATTGAAGATGGTGAGGAAGAAGCAAAGAAACGTTTAGCTGAAGCTAACCTTCGACTCGTCGTTAGTATTGCAAAGCGATATGTTGGTCGAGGAATGCTTTTCTTAGATCTTATTCAAGAAGGAAATATGGGTCTCATTAAAGCAGTTGAAAAATTCGATTACAGAAAAGGTTACAAGTTTAGTACGTATGCAACATGGTGGATTCGTCAAGCCATTACGAGAGCTATTGCAGACCAAGCTAGAACAATCCGTATTCCAGTTCATATGGTCGAAACGATTAATAAATTGATCCGGGTACAAAGACAGTTATTACAGGATTTAGGGCGCGAACCGAGTCCAGAAGAGATTGGAAAAGAGATGGAACTAACGCCAGATAAAGTGCGTGAAATCTTGAAAATAGCTCAAGAACCCGTTTCATTAGAAACACCTATTGGAGAGGAAGATGATTCTCATTTAGGTGACTTTATTGAAGACCAAGAAGCAACTTCACCTTCTGACCATGCAGCTTATGAGTTATTAAAAGAACAATTAGAAGATGTACTAGATACCTTAACGGATCGTGAAGAAAATGTCCTTCGTTTACGGTTTGGTTTAGACGATGGTCGTACTAGAACACTGGAAGAAGTAGGTAAAGTGTTCGGAGTTACGCGTGAAAGAATAAGACAAATTGAAGCAAAAGCACTTAGAAAATTACGTCATCCGAGTCGAAGCAAAAGGTTAAAAGATTTCCTTGAATAAGAAACAGCCTTTTTTTAAGGAGTTCCTTTTAAAAGCGGAGGGAACGATATGAATGATGGTCGCAAACAAATCATCATGAAGGAAATCTATTATTGGAAAGAGAATAATTTGCTCCCGGAAACATACTGTGATTTTCTATTAGCATTGTATTCTCAAGGAGAATTAAGTGAAACGGTTGAAAGCGCCAGTGGTAACAAGTGGAAATCATTCCTGATGCTAGTGGATGTGCTCTTGTTACCGCTCGCATTTCTTACCATTTATTTTACTGAACTTCAGATGATAATGCAAATTTCCATATTAATACTTTTTGTGGCCTTATCTGTAATTTTGTACGTATATTTTAAGAGAAAACAAAGCTTTGGACTGGATTTTTCACTAGAAATTTCATTACTGTTACTATTTATCACAAGCATCCAACTTGTACAATTTACATTCCAAAACTCGCTTTATATCCATATCCTTACATGTATGCATTGTATAGTTTGGATATGGCTAGGAAAGAAATTAAAGAGAAAGTACCTATTTTATTCCGGTATTATAGGTGTCATTATTCTTGTTTATATCATCATTTACTAATTTTCATATGTTTCCCTTTTCTCTTTATAGATTTTAAAGTAAAATATACATAGTTTGTCTGTATGAATGAAAAGGGGTTACATAAGGAGGTAAAAGAACATGAAAAAGAACCCAGTTATTCCTTATGCTCTCATTGCGGTTTTAGGTATTTTAGCTATGATCGTCCTATCTTTCGTAGGATTGGATCAACAAGACGAAATTGCAAACAGCGGGGAGCAGACTGAAGGTGAAGCAACAGCATCCGATCCAGAAGCTGTTTTCCAAAATACTTGTGCAGGTTGTCACGGTGCCGATCTTTCAGGCGGTGCAGGTGGTGCACCGAGTCTTCAGGAAGTGGGTAGTAAATACTCCCAAGAAGAGATTCAGGATATTATTATGAATGGTAAAGGTACTGGAATGCCAGCTGGCCTTGTTGATGCGGAACAAGCAGAAGCGATAGCAGCTTGGTTAGCGGAGAAGAAATAATACATGTAAAACGGGAAAGAGAGCTTTCTGATTATGTCAGAAGGCTCTTCTTTCATAGTAGTTACATACTAACCTAAAGAGAGGGACAGACATGGCAGAAAAACAGATTTCAGAGCGTCTAAAACGAATTGCAGCACATCTATCTTCTGCTACTTTTTTTGCGGATATTGGATCTGATCACGCTTATTTACCGCTTTATGTGTGCCGTTTAGATACCCGTGCCAGAGCAATAGCTGGCGAATTAAATGAAGGTCCTTTTTTAAGTGCAAAACAAAATGTAGAACGTGCAGACTTAACGAATCGAATTCAAGTTCGAAGGGGGAACGGCCTTACGGTCATACAACCAAGTGATGAGGTAAAGGAAGTAGTCATAGCAGGAATGGGCGGTAGCTTAATCGCTCAAATCTTAGACGAAGGTAAACAAAGACTAACTGGTGTAAGCAGAATGATTCTGCAACCGAATGTAGATGCGAGATCGGTTCGCCAGTGGCTATACGACTATAGCTTTGAAATCGTGCAAGAGGAAATTGTGAAAGAGGCAGGGCATATTTACGAAATCCTAATAGCGGACCACAAAGAGACTCCGATTGCTACATTGG
The DNA here is from genome assembly GCF_007301515.1 of Radiobacillus deserti. Lineage (GTDB taxonomy): Bacteria > Bacillota > Bacilli > Bacillales > Amphibacillaceae > Radiobacillus > Radiobacillus deserti. The sequence continues at coordinate 2,029,762 of NZ_CP041666.1, read as the reverse complement.
ATGAAAAAGATTTGTTAATTGGCCCTTTTCTAAAGAATAGTTCTTCTGATGTTTTCAAAGAGAAATGGACGATAGAGAAGGAGAAAAGAGAGAATGCCTTACATCAAATGATAAAAGCCAGTGAAGTAGATAAAGAAAGAGTAAGCACATTTAAGCGTGAGATAGCCATTATTGAGGAGGTTTTAAACAATGAAGGCTAAAGACATTATACGTATATTCGAAGAATGGGCACCGGCGCAGCTTGCCTATGATTGGGATAATAGTGGATTACAGGTTGGCTCCTATGAAAAAGAAGTAACAAAGGTGATGGTAACACTTGATGTGTTAGATCAGGTTGTAGATGAAGCAATCGAGAAAAATGTAGATTTTATTTTTGCACACCATCCCATGCTGTTTAAGTCGTTGAAAACCATTAATGTTCAGTCTCCAAAAGGTCGATTAATTCAAAAGCTTATAAAGCATGATATTACCGTTTACGCAGCCCATACAAATCTGGATGTTGCGGAAAATGGAGTTAGTGACATGCTCGCTAGGGTATTGGATGTGGAGAATACAGAGGTCCTTTTTCCATCTGAGTCGGACCGCTTGTTAAAGCTAGTAGCATTTGTACCGAATACCCATGTAGATGAAGTGAAGAGAGCACTTGGAGATAACGGAGCAGGACATATTGGAAACTACAGTGATTGTATGTTCGAAACAAATGGATTTGGTCAATTTAAACCACTTGAAGGAACTAATCCATTTATAGGTGAAAAAGGAACTATCGAAAAAGTAGAAGAGTCTAGGATTGAAACCATACTACCTACAAAAAAGCTTCATGTCATTTTAGATGCACTAAAAAAGGCACATCCGTATGAAGAAGTTGCTTATGACCTTTATCCTTTAGAAAATCAAGGGAAGGTATATGGAGCAGGCAGAATTGGTGATCTTCGAAGCGAGATGACGTTAGAAGCGTTTTCTCACTTTATAAAGAAGCGTCTAGATGTACCATTTGTGCGGGTTACAGGTAATCTTAAGCGATCTATCAAAAGAGTTGCTATATTAGGTGGAAGTGGAAAAGATTTCGTAGAAGAAGTTGCAGCAACAGATGCTGATGTGTATGTGACTGGTGACATGTCCTTCCATGAAGCACAGGATGCGTGGGCATTAGGATTGTCTGTCATTGATCCTGGGCACTATGTAGAGAAGGTAATGAAAGAAGCGGTAAAGGAATATTTCGAAGAGCAAATAACAGAAGGAGTATCCTTCATTGTCTCGGAAGCAAACACAGAGCCTTTTCAACTGTTGTAGAAGAAAAAGGAAGGAGCCTAGCTCCTTCCTTTATTTTTTTACTTTTACTTTCGGTAGGATTTTATCTTGCTTAACCGTAGACTCGATGTTCCAAGTTTCCTCATTACGGGAGTCAAATTGCTCGATAAACTTAATGACTTCTTTTGTAATTGGTGTTGGGGTAGAAGCCCCGGCAGTTACAGCAACTTTTTCAACACCTTGCAGCCAATCCAATTGAATCTCGGAAACATCAGCAATTCGATATGCTTTTGTTCCAGCAATTTCTTGAGAGACTTGTGCTAGTCTGTTCGAGTTATTACTTCTCGGATCTCCAACAACAAGTGTTAAATCAGCTTCTTTGGCCTGTTCGGCAACTGCTTCTTGTCGCACTTGTGTCGCCATGCAAATTTCTTGAATCATTTCTGTTTGTGGAAATTTTTCCTTCACTTTTTGCATGACGTCGTAAACATCCCATTGACTCATCGTCGTTTGGTTCGTCACAATTAATTTATCATTCGTTAATTCTAACAGTTCGACATCCTCTTCTGTCTGAACAAGATGAACATGTCCGGGAGCAACACCCATAGCTCCTTCAGGCTCAGGATGTCCTTTTTTACCAATGTACACGACATCATAGCCTTCCGCTACTTTTTCTCTTATTAAGTCGTGTGTTCTTGTAACGTCGGGGCAGGTGGCATCCAATACGGTAAGGCCTTTTTCCCGAGCACGTTCTTTAACTTCTGGTGACACACCGTGTGCTGTAAAAATAACCGTACCAGTCTCAATATCTTCTAATAAATCACGTCGGTTTTTTCCGTCTAATGTAATAACACCTTCGCTTTCAAATGCTTGAGTAACGTGAGAGTTGTGTACAATCATTCCAAGTATATAAATGGGGCGTGGTAAGTTTGGATCTTTTACCGCATTTTGCGCAATAACCATTGCATCAACAACCCCATAGCAATAGCCTCGTGGTGCAATTTTAATAACTTCCATGTCAGTTCCCCCTCTGAACGAAAAATAATTATGTTAAGGGCATCACAACTATTATAAGGGTAAAACTAGATTATGACAAAGATAAAAGTTACAGATATATGTGCATTTATACTATAACTTCTCTATAATAAGTAGGGAAAGTAAGATAAAAGGAGATTTACAATGGAAAATCATGAATTTAAACAATATGCGCTAACTCCAGTCATGAACCAAATTATCGACAAGCTAGGATTTAAAGCACCAACTCCTATTCAACAGAAGGTCATTCCTTCCGCACTAAGAGGAGAAAGTATTATTGGGCAGTCACATACTGGTTCAGGAAAAACGCACTCGTATTTAATACCTATTCTGAATAATATCAAAGAAGAACAACAGATGGTCCAATATGTTGTGGCCGCACCAACAAGAGAGCTTGCAATGCAAATATACGAAGAAGCAAAGAAAATGCTGGAATATTCCGAGCAAAAATGGTCAGTAAAGCTTCTTATTGGAGGCACTGATAAAAAGAAAACCATTGAGAAGCTAAAAGAACAGCCACATGTTGTGATAGGGACACCTGGACGACTATTAGACTTAATAGAAGAAGGTGCCCTAGACTTTGGTGCTATAAGATCTTTTATCGTGGATGAAGCGGATTTAATGTTGGATTTAGGTCTTATGCAAGAAATCGATAAGATTCTCGTTCGATCTAACCCAAGATCATCCGTCATGGTATTCTCAGCAACCATTCCAGAAAGGCTTCAACCATTTCTTAAGAAATATTTAGAAAATCCACATTACTTTAAGATGGATGATAAATTGTCTCCAGAAACGATGGAACACCGATTAGTTCCATTGCGACATCGCTCGATAGCAGATACGATTATTCGGATCTCAGAGACGATTCGGCCATATCTAGCTATTATTTTTACAAATGGTAAAGATCAAGCGGATGCTCTTTCAGAAGAGCTAATAGGGAAAGGGTTTGAAGTCGGTCTTATGCATGGTGGATTGACACCAAGAGAACGTAAACGTGTACTTAAAGACATTCAGTCTCTTCGCTATCAATACATTGTTGCGACTGATTTAGCAGCGCGTGGTATTGACATAAAAGGAGTAAGCCATGTGATTAACGCGGAGCTTCCGAATGAAGAGGAATTTTACATCCATCGAGTTGGGAGAACAGCGCGAGCAGGAATGGAAGGTACAGCGATTAGTTTGTTTAAAGAGGAGGACATGACCTTAATTGAGCGATTAGAGAAAAAAGGATTAACCTTTACTTCCTATGATATTAAAGATGGGGAATGGATGGAAACCAAGGCTTGGAATGAACGGAAAAAGCGCCAAAAGGTGGAGTCAGAAGTAGAGAAAGAGGCTTGGAAGCGGATTAGAAAGCCTAAAAAAGTAAAGCCAGGCTATAAAAAGAAAATGAAAAAGCAACAGGAGCAGGCAAAGCGCAAAATAAATCGTAACAAATTCAAAAAATAAGTCGAATTATGATAAGATAGGTTTAGAAAAAAGAGGAGAGGTGTAACGATGGTTAAAATTGGTTCCCATGTTTCGATGAGCGGTAAAGAAATGCTTCTAGGTTCTAGCAAAGAAGCAGCCAGCTATGGCTCCAACGTATTTATGATCTATACAGGTGCTCCACAAAATACGAGAAGAAAGCCGATTGAAGAATTAAATATTGAAGCAGGACTTCAACATATGAAAGAAAATGGCTTAGAAGAAATAGTGGTACATGCCCCTTACATTATCAATATTGGAAATACAACGAAAAAAGAAACATTTGAGTTAGGTGTTAATTTCCTTAGAAATGAGGTTGAACGAACAGAAGCAATTGGAGCGAAACAAATTGTACTACACCCTGGTGCCCACGTAGGAGAAGGAGTAGACAAAGGAATGGAAAAAATTATAGAAGGCTTAAACGAAGTGCTTCATTCTGGTCAAAAAGCACAAATTGCTCTGGAAACGATGGCTGGAAAAGGCTCAGAGATTGGTAGTAATTTTGAAGAGATTGCCCGAATCATCGATGGCGTTCAACATAGTGATAAGCTATCTATTTGTATGGATACGTGTCACATCCATGATGCAGGATATGACGTCGTCAACGATTTCGATGGAGTCCTTGAAGAATTTGATCGGATTATCGGATTAGATCGTCTTAAAGTAATTCACGTTAATGATAGTAAAAATCCTACTGGTGCAAGAAAAGACCGCCATGAAAATATCGGATTTGGTCATATTGGTTTTGATGCGCTTCGTTATGTCGTGCACCACCCACAGCTTGAGAAGCTTCCTAAAATATTGGAGACTCCTTATGTTGGGGAAGATAAGAAAAACAAAAAGCCTCCTTACCGTTTTGAAATCGAAATGTTAAAAGGCGAGGGATTTGTATCTGATTTAAAAGAAAAGATAATGGAGCAATAAGGTAAAATAAACCATGAACGAATTTTCGTTCATGGTTTTTTATAGTCTTTATTCAAACCAAGATTCAACCCCATACTCTTTAATCATTTTGACAAATAATTTCTGTCCTTTTTGTGCAGTAGGTAAATCCGTGATTTGAGCTAACTTTTTAAACATTTTCATTCGATCTGCTTCTTTAAAGGGGTCTAGTTTTGTTTTTTTAATATAGCTTACAATGTCGTTTGCTTGTTGCCCTGAAATAGGAATGTTGTATTCTTTACTGTATTGAATAAGCTCATCTGGCTTCAGCGTTTTTAATTTCTTTAGCGCCATTTTCTTCATCATTCCACTCATAAGTAAAACTCCTCATCTTATAATCGTTGTTTTATCTTATGCGATGGAATGATATTTGTGCCATGTTTAACCGCAAATAGTGAATCATACCACGTAAATAAATAAGCGAATTTCACATACTATAAAGGCACCTCAACAAAAGAAAGGTGAGGGTTTGATCATGGAACAATCGAATCGCAAGCATGAAGTCGATAACATGGAGAAAGACCCTGAAACAATGGAAGAGGAACCAAATGTTTTAAATGCTGGCCAACAAGGATCACAACCAATCATTCAAGATGAAGAACTGTGGTCTTTAGATGAGCCATATAAACAGGACGTAGAGTTTGCCCAAGAAATGACTGCAAATGACTTTAACCGACCAATTCATTCGGATGAGCAAATGACGAATATGCGCTCTAAGGTGCGAACTGGTATTGGTTGGACGGCATTAGTTTTAACTATATTATCCTTTTTTACGATGCCGATCTTGTTTGCAGCTGTCGGGATTATCTTAGGATTTGTATCCAAAGGTAGAGGTGCAGATACACTAGGGAACACATCGATAATTATCGGTGCTGTTTCCATTGTGATTACGATGTTTATAGCCCCATTTATATGATAAAAAAAAGGGAGCGGAATGTTCGCTCCCTTTTTTTATGCGTTTTGTTTCTCTTCTTCTTCTTTTTGTTTTGCAAAATATTCTTCCGCAATTTTATCAATTTCCACTTTAAGTTCCTCTACCATCGTCTCTTCTGGAACTTTACGGATAATTTCACCGTGACGGAATAGTAAGCCTTCTCCTCGGGCACCAGCAATTCCAATATCCGCTTCGCGAGCTTCGCCAGGTCCGTTTACTGCACATCCTAATACAGAAACTTTTATTGGTGCTTTAATGGTGGAGATGTATTCTTCCACTTCGTTTGCAATTTTAATTAAGTCAATTTCAATTCTACCACACGTCGGACAAGAAATAAGCGTCGCAGCGTTAGAAGCAAGACCAAATGATTTAAGCAACTCTCTGGCTACTTTAACTTCTTCAACAGGATCGGCACTTAAAGAAATCCGCATAGTATTGCCAATCCCTTTGCTTAAGATAGCGCCTAAGCCAGCAGCACTTTTTACAGTACCGGAGAATAACGTTCCAGATTCAGTTATTCCTAGGTGTAAAGGATATGGGATTGCTTCTGCCGCTTTTTCATAAGCTTCTATAGCAAGATTCACATCCGATGCTTTTAAGGACACAATGATGTCATGAAAATCTAAGTCTTCTAAGATTTTGATGTGATGAAGCGCGCTTTCTACCATACCATCCGCAGTTGGGTATCCGTACTTCTCCAAGATGTGTCGTTCAAGAGATCCAGCGTTAACTCCAATTCGGATTGGGATGCCTTTTTCTTTCGCTGCATTTACAACAGCTTCTACTTTATCTCTTTTTCCGATATTACCAGGGTTAATGCGAATTTTATCCGCACCACCCTCGATTGCTTTTAAGGCAAGTTTATAGTTAAAGTGAATATCTACTACTAAAGGAATGTTAATTCGCTTTTTGATTTCTGGGATAGCATTTGCTGCACGCTCATCTGGACAAGCTACACGTACAACTTGACACCCAGCTTCTTCTAAGCGAAGAATTTCTGCTACCGTAGCCTCGACATCGTGGGTTTTTGTTGTGGTCATGGATTGAATAACAACCTCATTCTTCCCACCTATAACAACGTTACCGACCTTAACAGGTCGCGTATCTTTTCTATGTGTTATTGCCACATGAATCGCTCCTTTTCCGATAAAAATGCTTCGGATGCTTTCAATCAGTATCTATGGCCTTCGTTTATACGAAGATGAATACGACCAATGTATGGTGTACCACTGTCCATTATAATCGGATTGAATAGAAATGAGAAGTAACAAACCTTAAAAAATTAATCTTCTTTGTATATTGGAAACAAATAGGTTGCCTCTATCTGGATATTATTAGGGTCTACACCAGGATTTAGAATTTTGAAATCCTCCTGAATTTGTTGGATGGAAATCCCTTCCCCAATATTGTTTAGCTCTTCCACAATAGACAAAACGGTATCTCCCGGTTTCACTTTTTTCTCTACCGCTTTAATCGTTTTAGATGAATTGTCCTTAGAGGGCGGTGTTTCATTTTTTTCATCCTTTATCTGATTTGCTACTGTAGCTTGATTGTCGGTAAGTAATACACCCCCCGTTAAATCTTTATAAATGCTCATTAGGAACAATATAATAAGGACAATAGGGACAAGTTTTTTTAAAAGTTCCATAAGGGATGTTCCTCCTGACTATATGTAAATATTCCGTTTTAAAAATGAAAATCCTTCTTGAAACTTCTTGTTCCTTTCATCCGTATAATACCATATAGAAAATAGAGGAGAGGTTTACATGGAATTATTAGCCTTCGATTGGATTACTTTCATTATTACAGGATTGGGTACTTTATTTTTATTTGGAGAGCTCTTAGTGAACAGAAAAGGTGTTTTTGCTTTAGTTGGTATCGCTTTTATTTCCGTTTATTTCTTGTCCTATTTAGATACGGGAACCTTTTTCCTTATGATTACTATTTACTTTGTAGGGCTCCTCCTGATTATAATCGATGGAAAGCTTTTAAATGATGGAACTCTGGCGACGATCGGATCTGTAGCTATGCTAATATCGGTAGGATTAACCGCTCCAAATTGGGCGGCTGGATTCTATGCAATCTTAGGGGTACTCATTGGGGGATTCGGATCTTTACTGTTCTTGAAAGTATATAAAAGAAGAGATATGTGGACGAAAATAGCGCTTATAGACCGCTTAACGAAAGAAGAAGGGTATAACTCTATCAACAGTAGTTATGAGTCGTTAGTGGAACAGAGAGCAATAACAGTAACAGATATGAGACCTGTAGGGACAATTCGGATTGGCGAGAACGAGTACAGTGCCATATCAAATGGGAAGTGGATAGAAAAAGGAACGTTAGTAAAAGTGACACAAGTAGACGGTACGAAAATATTAGTAACAGAGGTTATACAATAGAACCTAAAAAGACGTCTTAAGCTTACAGTGAAGTGACCCCAAAAAGTTAGACAGATAATTTTATTAAGCAGCTTGTTGGGCAAGAGTTCGGAATTGTACTGGACTCTTGCCTTTTAATTTTGTCTTAATACGTTTGTTGTTATAGTAATTCATGTATTCTTCAAGTTCTTGTTTAAAATGATCAATGCTATCAAATTCATTGAGGTATAGAAATTCAGATTTCATAATTCCAAAGAAATTCTCTATCACTGCGTTGTCATAACAGTTTCCCTTACGTGACATACTTTGTGTTATCCCTTGCTCCTTTAAGGCGTGGCGATACTGCCTCATTTGGTAATGCCATCCTTGATCTGAGTGAAGAATTAACTTATCTTTATCTGTTAATCGTTCAAAAGACTTCTCTAACATGTTTGAAACAAGTGAGTATGTAGGTCTTGAACCAATCGTGTAAGTAATAATTTCACCATTAAATAAATCAAGAATAGGAGATAGGTAGAGTTTCTCCCCAAATAATTTAAACTCAGTAATATCTGTTACCCATTTTTCATTTGGCTTTTCTGCCTTGAAGTTACGGTCCAATATGTTTGGTGCTGTCTTACCTACTTTCCCTTTATAAGAACGATATTTCTTCATACGAACCATACTTTTCAAACCTAATCCCTTCATGATTCGTTGAACTTTTTTATGATTAACTTTGTACCCACGGTTCACAAGCTCATCTCGAATACGACGATAACCATATCGTCCTTTGTGTTCATAATAAATTTCTTTTATAAGTATTTTTAGTTCTGCATCTTTATCTGGACGATCTAATTGTTTAACGAAGTAGTAGTACGTACTACGTGGTACATCTGCCAACGTTATAAGTGCTTTCACCGAGAAGTCATTCCTTAGTTCATAGACTATTTTCGCTTTGTCTTGTTTGGTGATTTTTCCTTGTTTTGAACTAAGGTGTTCAACTTTTTTAGATACTCATTCTCCATTCGTAGCTGTTTTACTTCAGCTTTGAGAGCTTCAATAGAATTATCAGTTGGTACTTGTTTTTGTGTATCTCTCTTATTTTTTTTTTCATGAGTGTACGCCCCTTTTTCTTCGGTTTAAGGGCGTCTACTCCTCCTTTTTCATAAAGGATCCTCCATTTTCTAATCATACCTGGAGAGGAGATTTTAAAAATCGCGGCTGTTTCATTAGGTGACGTCCCATGCTCAATCATATAGTTAAGCACTTTTAGTTTAAACTGTTCTGAATAACTTGCATAGGATTTCTTTAATAATCCCTCTAAACCATGAAGATTATATTGTGCCACCCAGTTCATTATCACACTTGAAGACGTCCCCAGTGATTCTCCAATAGAATGATAACTCTCATTACCTTCTAAATATCTTTGAACTGCATTTAATTTATTTTCTTGAGTAAATTTAGCCATAAAAAACTGCACCTCCAATTGTTGAGTGTCTAACAATTGGGGTGCAGTTCAACAGCTTGAGGCGTCTTTTTAGGTTTTGCTCACTTTTGGATAACAGGAAAGATGAAGTAACGAATAAGGGACTATCTTAGTAATGTAACTTATTATAGATTTACGGATAGAAATGAGTATCTGTAACAATACTAAAATGATTACAGAAGTCTGCACTTACGAAAGTGAAAACAGACATTCATAATAATATTTCGACAATAATCACGAGTTTTGTAAAATTAGTGTAAATTTCATCGGTTTTCCTTTACAAAAACTTCATAATTAATTAATAATGATAGAAGTGTCTAAGATAAAGAAAGCATGAAGGGATGTTAACTATTGGAATTAAACGTACAAGAACTCATCTTTGAATTTATTGGTGGATTAGGGATTTTCTTGCTTGGTATTAAATTTATGGGGGAAGGTCTCCAAAAGTCGGCTGGGGATCGGCTAAGAGATATATTGGACAAGTTTACAAGTAACCCGTTTATGGGCGTACTTGCAGGTATAATCGTTACAATACTTATCCAAAGTAGCTCTGGTACAACTGTTTTAACGGTAGGTTTAGTAAATGCTGGCTTTATGACACTTAGACAAGCCATCGGTGTCATAATGGGTGCCAATATTGGAACGACTGTTACGGCGTTCATTATTGGAATTGATATTGGGGAATATGCGCTCCCAATTGTTGCTGTCGGTGCATTTTTAATTTTCTTCTTTAGAAACATAAAAGTAACAAATATTGGACAATCCATTTTTGGATTTGGTGCATTATTTTACGGACTGGAATTAATGAGTGCCGGAATGAAGCCTTTACGAGAAGTCCAAGCATTTCATGACTTAACAGTCAATATGAGTGACAATCCATTTTTAGGGGTTGCTGTCGGAACATTATTCACCGTTATTGTACAGAGCTCTAGTGCAACAATAGGTGTCTTACAAGGACTATTTGATCAAGGGGCCATTACACTTGATGCAGCGTTACCTGTTCTATTTGGGGATAACATCGGAACAACCATTACCGCTGTTTTAGCGTCCATCGGAGCGAGTATTGCAGCTAAACGTGCTGCCTATACGCATGTATTGTTTAACCTGATTGGAACAACGGTGTTTCTGATTTTCTTAGGCGTTTATGAGAAAGCTGTCCATTTCTTGCAGGATCAACTGAACTTAAATCCAGAAATGACGATCGCTTTTGCACACGGCGGATTTAACTTAACGAATACCATTATTCAATTTCCGTTTATTGGATTACTTGCTGTAGTAGTAACGAAATTAATTCCTGGTGAAGATGTAGTGGTAGAGTACAAACCGAAGCATTTGGATCCAATTTTCTTACATCAGTCTCCTGCTGTTGCGTTAGATCAAGCGAAGGAAGAAGTCATTCGTATGGGTGATTATGCATATAAAGGACTGGAAGAAGCGGGACTTTATTTAAACAATCATATTCAGAAGCATGCGGATATGGCCCTACAAATTGAGGGAGCCTTAAACAACTTAGATCGGGAGATTACGAATTATTTAGTAGAGCTTTCTAGTACTTCCTTATCAGAGGCAGATAGCCAGAAGCACTCTACCTTGATGGACTCTGTACGAGATATTGAGCGAATAGGGGATCACTTTGAAAACATTGTAGAATTAATTGATTATAAAATTTCCAATAAGGTTGTATTAACAGAACAAGCACAACAAGACTTGAACGATATGTTTGATCTCACACTTATTACCGTAAAACAGGCAATAGGCGCACTGGGACGTATGGACCGTGAAGCTGCACAAGCAGTTGTACAAAAAGAAGATCAGATTGATCAAATGGAAAGAGTCTATCGTAAAAAACATATCATTCGATTAAACGAAGGCTTTTGCACTGGGCCAGCAGGGATTGTATTCGTGGATATTATAAGTAACTTGGAGCGAATCGGAGATCATGCTGTAAACATTGCAGAGGAAGTTTTAGGGGAACAACACTAATCCGTAAGGGGGAGGAAATTCCCCCTTACTATCTTTTATCGACAAATAATATGAAGAAGATGTAAAAAATACCTTGAATGACGATTATGTACGTGCTATATTATTTTTGTTGCCTATTAAATTAGCAATAAAGAAAACGAATTGGTATTGACTTCTGTTTTTTTATATGATAAATTATAATTCGTCGCTTAGATATGACGGTGACGGACAAGCCGTTCTAGTGACTTTAATTTTATAGTATTCCACAGTAGCTCAGTGGTAGAGCAATCGGCTGTTAACCGATCGGTCGTAGGTTCGAATCCTACCTGTGGAGCCATGGCGGCGTAGCTCAGCTGGCTAGAGCGTACGGTTCATACCCGTGAGGTCGTGGGTTCGATTCCCTCCGCCGCTACCATTATGGCGATCGTGGCGAAGTGGTTAACGCACCGGATTGTGGTTCCGGCATACGTGGGTTCGATTCCCACCGGTCGCCCCATTAACCACAAGGACCCTTAGCTCAGTTGGTTAGAGCTATCGGCTCATAACCGATCGGTCGCAGGTTCGAGTCCTGCAGGGTCCACCATACTTTAATCGATATACGGAGGAGTACCCAAGTCCGGCTGAAGGGATCGGTCTTGAAAACCGACAGGGGCTTCACGGCTCGCGGGGGTTCGAATCCCTCCTCCTCCGCCATCTTTTACATAAGTATTTTATAAGTTATTTTGTTCGAGGTAAGGAAATAAATCATCGTGGAATTAACTAGCTTTGAGATTGCTACGAAATTCCGGTAAGGTGCGAGAGAAATATATCAAAACTAATTCTTATCATGGCTCGGTAGCTCAGTTGGTAGAGCAACGGACTGAAAATCCGTGTGTCGGCGGTTCGATTCCGTCCCGAGCCATTTTTAAAAAACAAGTACAAAAAGTACTTGTTTTTATTTTGCCTGTTGTGAATATACAGGCAATTTTTAGGGAATTCTCTTTTTAATGCAACTTAAGCTAAATCAATAGCTTTACATATTTGAGCATGATAAAGTTTCTGTAAGGACAAGCATAACGGTTGCAAGATTTTGGGCCATTTGATAATCTTTGAATGAAAAGGAAAAACATTGTAAGTTGTTTTTCTTATAGATAAAATAAAGGAGGAATTTTCATGGCAAAATTTGAATTACCAGAGTTACCTTATGCATATGATGCATTAGAACCACACATTGATAAGGAAACAATGAACATTCACCATACGAAACACCACAATACTTATGTAACAAAATTAAACGGGGCTCTTGAGGGTCACGAAGATCTTCAAAGCAAATCATTAGATGAATTACTTTCTGATTTAAACAACGTACCAGAAAGTATTCGTACTGCCGTACGTAACAACGGTGGTGGACATGCAAATCACAGCTTATTCTGGACGCTTCTTTCTCCAAATGGTGGTGGGGAGCCGACAGGGGAAGTTGCAGAAGCAATTAACAGTAAATTCGGTAGCTTCGATGCATTTAAAGAAGAATTTGCTAATGCTGGTGCAGGTCGTTTCGGATCTGGATGGGCGTGGTTAGTTGTGAACAACGGTGAATTAGAAGTAACAAGTACTCCTAACCAAGACACTCCTGTAATGGAAGGGAAAACACCAATTTTAGGATTAGATGTTTGGGAACATGCGTATTACTTAAAATACCAAAACAAACGCCCTGATTACATTGCAGCATTCTGGAATGTAGTAAACTGGGATAAAGTAAACGAGCTGTATAAAGCTGCAAAATAATAGTTATAAAATACTCCCAATGAATGTTTTCATTGGGAGTATTTTTATGCTTAAAATAGCCTTGGCTTCAGTTCTTATTGAATATTCATCTCCTTTTTGAAAAGACTATAAGTAGATACAAAAAGGAGACAGGAGATATGAACTTACATCAAGGAGCTATACCGAAAGACGTAGAAATTGATAAAGATTTAAAATTACTTCTGACAATTGGTGGATTGCACGCCTTAGGAATATTTTTATCCAATACGTTCGTTAATATATACTTATGGAAACAATCTGGTGAATTTTTAGATATAGCCCTATATAACTTAGCTGTATATGTTTTACAACCATTAACATTTATCGTAGCGGGTAAGTTTGCTAAAAAAATAGATCGAGTCATTGTATTAAGACTGGGAGTCTCTTCTTTATCCCTGTTTTTTTTAACGGTCCTTTTAGTCGGAGAGAATGCGGCAACATTTAACATTCTTTTAGGTGCTTTGCTCGGTGTGGGAGCGGGATTCTATTGGCTAGCGTTTAATGTATTAATATTTGAGGTTACCGAACCAGAAACGAGGGACTTCTTCAATGGATTTCAGGGCGTTCTTCAATCTTTAGGGGGAGCAGTTGGTCCTGTACTTGCAGGTTATATCATATCCAGATTTAATAATTTTCAAGGATACACCATTATCTTTTCCATTTCCTTTATCATGTTTATCCTTGCTGTCATTTCTACGATGTTTATGAAAAGAAGGTCGGCGGAGGGAAAGTTTCAATTAAGGAGAATTCTCCAGGAAAGAAAACATAATAAAGATTGGAAACGAATTTTACATGCCCATTTTAGTCAGGGGCTCCGGGAAGGTATGTTTGTATTTGTTATTTCTATCTGGGTATTTATCACAACACAGAGTGAATTAGCTTTAGGTACGTTCAATTTAGTATTTTCAGGTGTTTCCTTTTTCTTTTATTATGTCATTACCCGGATTATCAAACCTCATATGCGGAAGTGGTCCGTATTTGTCGGTGGGTTGATTCTATACTTAGCGATTTTTCTGATTTTATTAGAAACAAGTTATATTACCTTATTAATATATGGAGCGATAATTGGAATAGGTTACCCTACGTTATTCGTTCCATATATGTCAATGACATTTGATGTGATTGGAAGGGGTTGGAAAGCAGCAGAAATGAGGATTGAGTACATTGTTGTACGTGAATTGTTTACAAACATGGGACGGGTTTCTTCTATTATAATATTTATTTCTGCCATAACCATTTTTGAGCCGGAGACAGCAATTCCTTATTTGTTTTTAACTTTAGGAATTGGCCACTTTGCTATCTACTTCTTCGTAAAAGATGTAACGATAACAAATCCGTTAACAGAGCATCATGCTGTTAAGCGAGAATTAGTTGAAGAAGAAAATAGATAGAGGATAGATGGATTTAAATTCTGATGATATAATAAAGGAGGTCTTTAAAGAGGAGAAAAGGAGAGGAAGCCAAATGGTTGATGAGAAAAAAAAGAAAAAGCGTTCCCAGCTTCCCTTTCGTTTAAATATATTATTTGTCTTTGTGTTTCTATTGTTTTCGTTACTCATATTACAACTTGGTGTTGTTCAAATACTAAACGGAGAAGAAGCGCAAGATAAAATAAATCGAACGGTGAAAGATACGAGTAAGAACCAAGTTCCGAGAGGGAAAATGTATGATCGATATGGAAGATTGATTTTAGACAACGAACCTGTTCGTTCTATAACGTACACGGCTCCGAAACATGGTGCTTCTGCTGAAGAGAGGTTACAATTAGCAGAAAAGCTTGCCGAATACATGAAATTGGAGTATCCGTATGACGAGTTACGTGAACGTGATAAAAAAGAGTATTGGTATCTACAAGGTAATAATGCCAAAGTAGCAGCAAGTCGCTTAACGAAAAAAGAGAAGGAGATGGAACCTTCTGACCAATATCAAGCGTTGCTCGATCATATTACGGAAGAAGATTTGGCTACGATTGATTGGAATGAAGATGTAATCCAAGTTATTGCGATTAAACGTGAGCTAGATGCAGCATCGGAATTAACTCCACATGTCATTAAAAATGAAGGAGTATCTCCGGAAGAATATGCACAAATTGCAGAACACTTAAAAGACCTTCCAGGAATTGATGCATCCATTGACTGGCAACGTAAACGAATTTTTGGACAGACCTTTGCTAATTATATTGGAAGTATTACAGACAGAGAGGAAGGCATTCCTAGTGAAAATGAAGACTTCTACCTAACGAACGGTTACAGTCGTAATGACCGTGTAGGGATAAGTGGATTGGAACAGGAATACGAAAGTGTCTTGCGCGGGACGAAAGAACAGATCCTTTATACGACCAACAAGGATGGAGAAGTCGTAGACTCCGAAGTCGTTGTGGAAGGTCAAAGAGGAAATGATCTTGTTTTAACGATTGATATGGAATTACAGCGACGTGTGGATCAAATTGTGAAACGAGAGCTGAAAGCAATCAGAAGTGAGAGTGGATTAAATCGATATGTAGATGATGCATTAGTTGCAATGTTGAATCCTAAGACGGGGGAAGTGCTCGCCTTATCTGGACAGCATTACGATTCAGAAGAAAATAAAATTGTAGATGAATCGTTCCGCGTTGTATATGATCAGCATAGACCGGGGTCTGCGGTAAAAGGTGCTACCGTTTTGGCCGGTTACGATGCAGGTCTGATTCAACCTGGTACGTCATTCTATGATAATCCAATTAAGATTGCCGGAACTCCAGAGAAAAGTTCCTGGAAGGATTTAGATTGGGTTGATGATTTAGAAGCACTTGAACGTTCTTCTAACGTATATATGTTCTACGTGGCAATGAGAATGTTAGGAGACTATAACTATGTTCGTGGTGATGCATTAAATGTAACGAATACGAATGCATTCCAAGATTTTAGAAATTATTTTGCACAATTCGGTTTGGGAGTGGAAACCGGAATTGATTTACCATATGAGGCAAACGGATATAAAGGACAAAATCCGCAAGCAGGTAACTTGCTTGACTTTGCGATTGGACAGTATGATACATTTACTACCCTACAGTTAGCTCAATATGTGTCCACGATTGCAAACGATGGATATCGAATTCGTCCTAAGCTTGTAAACGAAGTTCGTCAACCTTCTGTTGATGAACAGTTAGGACCAGTTGTGAAAAATTACAATACAGATGTACTCAACAAAATTGAGATGGATGACCGATATATTGAGCGGGTTCAGCAAGGGTTTATCAATGTATTCCATGGTTCGGGTGGTACAGCTAACAACAGATACTGGGCTGGGGCTTCTTATAAGCCTGCGGGGAAAACAGGAACTGCACAGAATGCTATCTATGAGGACGGCAAACTGATTGCAGAAACAGAAAATTTGACACTAGTTGGATATGCACCATATGACAATCCAGAGGTTGCGTTTGCAGTTGTTGTCCCGAATACAGGTACCTATGAAGGAAAATATGCAGTTAACCACACAATTGGTAGAGGAATCCTTGATGCTTATTTTCAATTGAAAAAGGAAAGACAGCAAAATGGAGTAGATATGAATCTCAAGGATAATAAAGAGAAGGATAGTAATTAAGAAAAAACTACAGAATGATAACGTAAAAAAACTGCCCAAAAGGGCAGTTTTTTTGTTTCCTAATAAAGCGACTTTATACAAAATTCTACGCAAATTTACACTTTCTTTACATTCTATTAATTCTTCCTTAACACTAAGTCGTTAAGATGTAATTGTGGTTGAGATAGCCAAGCCCAATTTTGAAAACTAATATGTAGGGGGAAAACAGTCATTATGAAAATGTCTAAAAAATTATTAGCACTGCTTGCAATGCTATTAATCACAGTTGGTGTACTTGCAGCTTGTGGTGGCGGAGCAGAAGAAGAAGAAGAAGGCGAAACAAATTCTGAAGGAAACACAGGAGAGAACGAGTCTGCTGAAGCTTCTGAAGAATTATCTGGAGCAATTGCAATCGATGGATCTTCAACTGTATTTCCAATCATGGAAGGTTTAACATATCAATATAACCAAGAACAACCGGAAGTGGAAGTTTCTTTAAACTCTTCAGGTTCTGGTGGTGGATTTAAAAAATCTACTGTTGGTGAAATTGATTTAAGTAATGCATCTCGACCAATCAAAGATGAAGAAAAAGCGATCGCGGAAGAAAATGGAATTGAATTAAAAGAATTAGAAATTGCGAAAGACGGACTTTCTGTTGTAGTAAGTAAAGAAAATGATTTCATTGAAAACATCACAATTGATCAATTAAGAGAAATTTTCTTGGCAGATAATGAATCTACTAAATGGTCTGATATTAACCCAGAATGGCCAGAAGAAACAATCAAAATCTATAGCCCTGGACATGATTCTGGTACGTTTGATTATTTCAACGAAGTAATTCTTGAAGAAAAGCCGATGAAAGAGGGAGAAAACACGACTCTTTCTGAGGATGACAATACGCTTGTAACTGGTATTGAAAGCGATCCGTATGCAATTGGTTACTTCGGGTATGCATACTATGCAGCAAACGAAGAAAGACTTAAAGTACTTGGTATCGATAATGGAGATGGTAACCCAGTTAAACCAACTCCAGAAACGGTACAAGATGGATCTTACACTCCACTTTCTCGTCCATTGTTCACTTATGTGAATGTGGCTTCTCTGAAAGAGAAACCTCAAGTATATGATTTTGTGAAATTCACACTTGAGAATGCAGCTTCTGCTGCGGAGGAAGTTGGATACGTAGCACTTCCAGAAGATAAGTACACTTCTCAACTTGAAGAAATTAAATCGTTAGCTGGAAAATAATAGCTAAACATTTCCATAAGATTGTGGTAGGGTTAGGCGTGCCTTTAAACAGGGTACGGTCTGACCCTGTCCACGTTTAAAAAAGTTAAAGGGGTCATAACGTGAATGCTATGAAACAGAATCATACAAACTCTATACAAGACCGGATTGCAGAAAACAAAGCGAATAACAAAAGATTGAAAGCTACGGAAAAAACTGTTCCAATATTTTTGTTGCTTTGTGCAGCTGTTTCTGTATTAACCACGATTGGAATTATCTTTACTTTACTAAGAGAGTCCTTTACCTTTTTTTCTGACGTTTCTGTACTTGATTTTCTTACAGGTACGAATTGGTCACCATGGACTGGACATTTCGGTGTATTTCCTTTAATCAGTGGAACTATTTTAGTAACGTTTATTGCAGCTTGTGTAGCACTTCCGTTAGGTGTGGCTTCTGCCATATTTTTAAGTGAATATGCAGGAGATAGAACTAGAAGAATTATTAAGCCTGTTTTGGAAGTTCTAGCTGGTATCCCAACAGTTGTATATGGATACTTTGCTTTAACATTCATTACACCAATTTTGATGAAAATTGTCCCAGAGCTTAAAATCTTTAATGCATTAAGTGCAGGGATTGTGGTCGGAATTATGATATTACCAATGGTAGCATCTTTGTCCGAGGATGCGATGAGTGCAGTTCCGAAAAGTTTACGTGAAGGAGCATTGGCACTTGGTGCAACAAAATTAGAAACAACGACAAAAGTAGTTATCCCAGCTGCATTATCTGGAATTATAGCATCCATTGTATTAGCTCTATCCAGAGCAATTGGTGAAACAATGATCGTGACGATTGCTGCTGGTGCATCACCTAATTTAACGTTTGATCCAACGCAATCGATTCAAACCTTAACAGCGTTTATCGTGCAAGGAGCTACAGGAGATACGACGTATGGATCGACTATTTATTATAGTATCTATGCGGTAGGTATCACACTATTTGTATTTACATTAATCATGAATATCATCTCACAATACGTTTCCCGTAAGTTCAGGGAGGATTACTAATGGCGAATATAATGAATCAAAAACGTTTAAAAAGAAGAGTTTGGAAAAACCGAATTTTTAAGTATTTATTTTTCCTAGCAACAATGATTGGATTAGTTTTCTTAGCGTTACTTATTTATCGAGTGCTCAACCAAGGTCTTGGTTATTTAAATATAGATTTTATTAAAAACTTCCCAGCGCCATATCCAGATAAAGCAGGTATGTTCGCGGGAATAATGGGTTCCGTCTTTTTAATGTTATTAATTGCCCCAATATCGATTATTTTAGGTGTTTCTACTGCGTTGTATTTAGAGGAATACGCTGCGAAAAATCGTTTTACGAGGTTTATTCAAGTGAACGTTCAAAACCTTGCGGGTGTTCCCTCTATCGTATATGGACTATTAGGATTAACATTCTTTGTCTATCTCTTTAACTTTGGCTACACGTTAATTGCTGGTGTGCTTACGATGAGTTTATTAATTCTGCCAGTTATAGTGGTGGCTGCACAAGAAGCCATTCGGTCCGTACCGAAGGAATTAAGTGAAGCCTCCATTGCAATGGGAGCAACGAAGTGGCAAACGATTTGGAGAATTGTATTACCAGCATCCATTCCTGGTATTTTAACTGGATCTATTTTGGCGTTATCTCGTGCAATTGGTGAAACAGCTCCATTAATCATTGTCGGAGCCGCAACAGCTATTTACACGATTCCTGACTCTTTATTAGCTAAATACACGGCTATGCCTATTCAAATCTATAGCTGGACTGCTAGACCTCAGGAAGAATGGCAATATGTTGCTGGCGCGGGGATTATAGTGCTGTTAATCGTGTTATTATTCATGAATGCAATCGCGGTTTGGATTCGAAACAAATTCCAAAATAGATATTAAAAAGGAGACTAATGATGATTGATATGAAGGTAAGAGAAGAGAAAAAGACGACAACTGGTACTCCGAAGGAATATGCGTTTAAAATTTCAGACTTTAACTTATGGTATGGTTCTAGTCAGGCGTTGTTTGAAATAAATATGGATATACCGAAAAATGATATTACGGCTGTTATTGGACCATCTGGATGTGGAAAATCAACGTTGCTAAAAACGTTAAACCGTATGATTGAAATGGTACCAACTGTGAAAACATCGGGTACTATTGAATATAACGGACAAGACATATTCAGTAATAAACTATTAGTAGAAGAACTACGTACCCGTGTTGGAATGGTATTCCAAAAGCCAAATCCATTCCCTAAATCTATTTACGAAAATGTAGCTTACGGACCCAAAATTCACGGTATCCGAAAGAAATCAGAATTAGATGCAATTGTGGAAAAAAGTTTGAAAGATGCAGCAATTTGGGATGAAGTAAAAGATCGTTTAAATCAAAATGCATATGGATTATCTGGTGGACAGCAACAACGTCTCTGTATTGCAAGATGTTTGGCCATTGAACCAGATGTAATCCTGATGGATGAACCTACGTCTGCATTGGATCCAATTTCTACGTTGAAAGTAGAAGAACTAATTAAGGAACTAAAAGAAAAATACAGTATTATCATCGTTACACATAATATGCAACAAGCTGCACGTATATCTGATCGTACAGCATTTATGTTGAATGGTGAATTAGTAGAGTTCTCTGAAACCGATCATCTATTTTCTACACCGAAAGACAAAAGAACAGAAGACTATATTACAGGCCGTTTCGGTTAATAAGAAGAGGCGAGGGATACTATGGTTGCTAGAGAGCAGTTTGAAGTTGAGTTGAAAAATATAGAGACAACAATTATAGAATTAGCTAAAGAGGCGGGGCAAGCATTAGAAGATGCAGTTCATGCACTCTTTACGCAGGATTTAGAATTAGCGAATAAGATTATTGAACGGGATGAAGTGCTAGATAAAAAAGAACTACAAATTAACGAAGAAGCTATTCTGTTAATTGCGAAGGAGCAGCCTGTCGCAAGAGACTTACGTCGGTTGATTGTCGCTATTAAAATCTCCTCGGATTTGGAAAGAATGGGGGACAATGCGACTAATATCGCGAAAGCTACCTTGCATCTAGGAAAACATGACTTAGTTGTTCATTCCTCTTTAAAGGATATGAAAGACATCGCGATTAAGATGATTGATTTAAGTACGAAAGCCTTTGAAATGCAAGATATTACGTTAGCAAGAAAGCTATCCGAAATGGATGACTTGGTTGACAGTATGTATGGAGATGTAGTTCGGGAAATGCTGGAGCAAACAGCAACAAATCCTCAAAAGATTCAGCATGTGATGCAAATGGCGTTTAGTGCACGGTTCATTGAGCGATTCGCGGATCACACAACAAATATTGGGGAAAGCATTCTTTATCTTGTAAAAGGCGAATCCTTTGATTTAAATCAATAAAACGAAAGCCGGGTGGTTGATACCATCCGGCTTTCGTTTTATGTTTTCGAGTTCTTTCGACAGCATTCGGGTAGTGACAGGCACCTTTTACTTCGTCAATGCGTCTGCGACTTGCTGGTAGGTCATATTCGTTTTTAATTCGAATTCTCCAGCTTGAATTTCTGTTTCATATCCATTTTCCGTTACGAATGTACTGAACTCCTGTGCACTTTTTATTACACCAGCTTGTTCAAGGTTTTGGAAAACGGTAGATAGGCTTGTCCCATATTCAATCACAAGCTTATAGGTTTCTTGTTCTTTGGAAGGAGTTTCTTCTACAGCTTGTTCATCTGTATCAGCAGGAGGCTCCTCTTTAGTAGGGGCATCTTCCTCCGGTTGCTCCGGTTTCTCCTCAGTCACCTCAGGTTGTTCATTTGACGACTCTTTAGTGGGTTCTTCGGCTGTTTCTCCAGCTTGTGATACCGTGTAACCTTCTTCTTCTAATTGTTTAATCATTTCTTTTGATGTTAATTCTGTCTCATTATTTAAGAAGAAGTAAGCAATCGCAATGACAAAGGTTGCTGCAAATATACCAATTGAAAAGGCTCTAATTGTGTACTTCATTACATACTCCTATCTTTCTTTAGAATATTGATTCAAGATGGAATAAACATCATATTCACTTAAAGAAGTTTCTTCCGCGATTTCTTTTACACTCATGCCTTGATCATGTAATTTATAAATCGTGCGGAGCATTGGGGTTTGCGTACTAATACTGCTTGCAGGAATAGTATCTTCTACCCAGTTATCCGTTAATAGTTCTTCTTCAAGGATCTTGATTTTTTTCTTGATTTGATAAGAATCTTGCATAGTCGATATCGTAAACTGTTCAATCTGTCCCTCTAAATTATTAAATTTGTCAATTAGGAAAAAGGAATAGACAAAAAGAACAATTGCAATTACGAGTAATGACAATATAGCAACTAACATGAACTTCCCTCCAATGTAAATTCCTAATCTTATTTATATCACACTCCACCTAATTAGAAAACCATTCGTTTGCTAAATTCTACTTTATTCATACAAAATTCGATAATTTTCAACGTTTCTAAGAAGATTACTATTTAATGGAAGGAAATGAATCTAAGCGGTGTGATTTCCATTCGAGGGTGAATGGAACGAAAGGACAAATACGGTAGAAGTTATCGTACTGAATGTGGAGGTTTTATGGGATAAATTTGAAGAAACCTGTTCGTTAAAGTTTAACTTAACGTAAGGGTGTGCTTGAAATTACGATTTATATTTGGTAATATATATTAGGTCTGATATATGATCTTACTAATAAAAGATAGATTTGATTAGTTTGGAGGGATAATAATGCGCGTAAATATTACACTTGCTTGCACTGAAACTGGTGATCGCAACTATATTACTACTAAAAATAAACGTAAACACCCAGAACGTATCGAGCTTAAAAAATATAGCCCACGTCTAAAAAGACATACGTTACACCGTGAAACGAAATAAGGTTTCCAAAGAACTCTTACCAGATTGGTGAGAGTTTTTTTCATAATTAAAAGCTAATCTGACGAATATTTGGTGAGTTGTACTGGCTAGGAGGGACGCAATGGATAAAAGAAGCTTAAGGCTGGAAGCAAAGCGTAGACTTGGTAATATGTCTGAAGAACAACGAAAGGACGTACAAGCTCAATTAGAAACTAATTTGATTCAATCTACACTTTGGAAATCGGCATCTTGTGTTGGGATTACGATTTCATATGGCTTAGAGTGGAACACAAATTCGGTTATTGAAAAAGCATGGGATTGTCACAAGACGGTTAGTGTACCAAAAGTTAATCCAGCAGATTCTTCCATGGCATTTTATAGGATTACATCCTTTCAAGACTTAGAAGAAGGGTATAAGGGCATTTTAGAACCTAAATCCTCTTGTGTATTCATTCCAAAAGATAATTTAGATCTTCTTATCGTTCCAGGCTTGTTATTTGATAAGGATCATCACAGATTAGGGTACGGTGGTGGATTTTATGATCGATTTCTTCAAGATTATATGGGGAAAACGATAGCATTAGCAGCAGAAGCACAGCTGTATCAAGGCATTCCATCGGATACATATGATATTCCCATTCAACATTTAATTACAGAGGTTGGATTCCGTTATTAAGTATAATAAGCGAGGATAGAACAAAGAATAAGGGTATCCAGCAAAGAAAGGATGCTGTAATATGAAATCTTTAGTATGGATTGCTTCGGCTGTGTTAGGAGCGACTGTCATTTTTCAGAAAAGATACAAAATACTCAATACGATCTTAGCAATAAATGTGCTGAGAAAGCTTTTTGTTCGACTTTCTATGAATATCCCATCTATGCGAACGAAAATATTGCCATCCATTTTTGGACGTTCAGCTTCTTAAGCTGAACGTTTTTTTTAGTAGTTCAAACATGATAGTGATTGGTTAACATGGTATGATAAGGCAAAAGGAGGACACCTAACGTGTATGCAAAAAGAAGATACCTCATGTTTCGTACGGCGAATCAGCTATTGAGTGAAGAAGGGTATAACCTACTTTATATAAACGACATAACGTCAGAGCTGTGGCTGGAAAAAAAGCAGAAACAAACTTCCTACGTGATTCGTTTCTCACTAGAACAGTTTGACTGGAAAAATCGGTTGAAGGAAGATATGGGAAGGGTCCTTCAACGTCTTCATACATTTAAAGGACAACTACGAGGTAGAACAGTAAATGTCTATAACATATATATTGCAGATTTTCCTCCTGTTGATAGTTGGGAACAATTAAAGAAGCCCATTCTTTGGAAAAAAGGAAAACCAGTTGTCTTACAAACGTATTATATTACGGATGAGAATCAAGGGGAGGAGCTCTCACGTTTTGCTCGTGATATTTCCATACATATTGAACCACCATTATATACAGAACATATAGAGGAAGAGAGTTATAATTTTGAAAAGCAAGTAAAACAAGAACATCAAAAACGTCAGAAGGAGCTTCAACAAGTTTTCAATTATCAAAAGCCATTATTTACTTATATTTTATTAATCCTAAATATATTGATGTTCGCTATTCTAGAGTGGAATGGGGGAAGCACCTCCATTCAAACGTTGATTCAGTATGGGGCAAAATATAATCCTGGTATCTTAGATGGAGAGTGGTGGAGGATTGTTACCTCTATGTTTTTACATATTGGTATTCTCCATCTCATGATGAATATGCTAGCCCTATATCATTTAGGAACAGCAGTTGAGCGAATGTTTGGCAGGTTTCGTTTCTTGTTTATTTATTTTGCATCAGGAACTTTCGGTGGGCTTGCCAGCTTTACTTTAAACCCTCAAGTTGCTGCAGGGGCTTCTGGAGCAATTTTTGGTTTATTTGGTGCGATGCTATTTTTCGGATTGATTTATAAAAGATTATTCATTCAGACCATTGGGAAAAATATCCTGTTTGTTATCGTGCTGAATATTATACTAGGACTTTCCGTTCCACAAATAGATAACGGTGCACATATTGGTGGACTAATCGGTGGATTTATTGCATCGGCGGTCGTTTGGATGCCTGCTAAGAAAAATCTATGGGCACAATTGCTGGCGAGTTTCGTACTGATTAGCTCTTTATTTGGATTAGCTATTTATGGATTACATTCACCAGCCCAAGAAAGTGCTTCGATTTTACTACATGAAGCACAGGAAGCAGTTCAAAAAGAAAACTATGAAGAGGTTTTAACGATTACGAACAAAGCACTAAAAAAACCAGAAGCTATGGAAGCAGAGCTTTTGTTTATTCGCTCCTATGCATCCATCAAATTAGGGGACACGGAAAAGGGAATTCAGGATTTAGAAAAGGTCATTGAGCTTCAACCTGACATGGCGGAAGCTCACTATAACTTGGCTCTATTATATGCAGAAACAAATAAAAGAAAGAAAGCACTTCAGCACGCAAAAGAAGCTAATCGTTTAAAGCCAAATAACGCTGATTTTGAATCCTTCCTTCAGCGATTGGAAGCGGAAGGGTAATATTGAATCAATTGTTGTTTTTTGCCGTTTCCATCTTGGAACAATACGATTAGGTGAGTCCCCTCTTTATCAAATAAGACGAGCGGGACAAAACTATTGACTGGTTTGTCGGTAGAAAGCTGTTCTGTAATATTTAAAATATAGTTTTTGTACAGTCCTTCCCATAACTGTCCAATGACTACATCTGTTTCTCCCATCGTGAGAGAAGGGATCGGTTCATCTTGATAACGATACAATTCCGTTAATGGGACGAATACATACTTGGATGCTGGAATCTGGAAGTGACGTAATAGTTGCTTCCAGTGATAACTTAACTGCTGTGCTGTTGCATGGTTTAGTGTTTTCATCCATTCCTGTTGATTTTGATTCTCAGGTTTTTGAAAAGATTCTAAAGCCGAATGAGGGGAGTCAATCACATACAATTCTGAGTTGGACATTCCGTGAATGCTTTTGATTTTATCATCCGGATAATGCAATTCTCCATGATGAAATGTGATGGCCTGAAAGTGGCTGCTTCCTTCATCAGGTAACACAGTTTCTTGTGAAATGTTATCTATATTTTCTTTCCATTTACTCAGGATACCTCTTAATCGGCCATCTGTATAAAGGATGGAGACATCCTGTCTTAAGTATATCTTTCGTTCTAGCTCGGAGGATTCCTTCCAAAGTATATCGAAGTCGTCATCTCCAGTCTGTGATAGAAGTTTGACATCGGTTTGTTGTAAGGAGAAGTCTAAGCTAGTGTCGATAGGGAAATGTTTAATAGCGGAGGTGTTATCACCTTGTCCATCTAAGATTAACGTTGTTAGATATAATCCAAAAATAACGATAAGACCTATAATTCCTCTGTTCATCCTACTACCCCTCTTTTGCGTATAATACGACTTGCACTACTAGTTATATATGATGAAAAACTCTTAGTTATGAAGACTAGCTATCCATATCCGTGTATGAATGTATGTCATCCTGCACACACTAGCAATATCTTGTATTTAGGGTGAGTGTATGGCAACAAACGAAAAGCAGCCATTGTTTAAGCGACATGAACAAAATATTCAGTACTTAAAAGAGCGGTTAGCCGTCGATAAAAGCTTTGATGTCATTCAGTTAGATCTTGAATATGCCGGACGAAAGATGTCCTTATATCTGATTGACGGCTTTGTAAAAGATGATATTCTTCATTTATTAATGAAGTTCTTAGCAAAGTTAGAAGAAAAAGATTTACAGCCTGACCCGTTGCAAAAGTTACTTAAGACATATATTCCATATGTGGAATTAGATCAAGTAGATGATTTAAATGCAGCAGCTGATACTGTCTTAGCTGGACCGACTGCGCTTGTCGTAGAAGGTCTAGACAAAGTCATCATGATAGACGCGCGGACATACCCTGTTCGTGGCCCACAAGAACCGGATTTAGAAAGGGTAGTAAGAGGTTCTAGAGATGGATATGTCGAAACGATTGTATTTAATACTGCTTTAACAAGAAGACGCGTACGGGATCGGTCTTTAAGAATGGTTTATTCAAGTATCGGAAGAAGGTCCAAAACAGACATCGTTTTGTGTTATTTAGAAGATATTGCAGATCCTAAAAAAGTAGAGCTATTACAAAAGCATTTGGAAAAAATCGATACAGACGGTTTACCAATGGCAGAAAAGACAGTGGAGGAATATTTAGGTGGAAGGCATTGGAATCCTTACCCTACGATTCGTTATACGGAACGACCAGACACAGCGGCTGCCCACTTATATGAAGGGCATATAATTATTATAATTGACGGATCGCCTAGTGTCATGATTGCACCATCCACCTATTGGCATCACCTACAACATGCAGAAGAATACCGTCAAAAGCCTTTAGTAGGTGCTTATTTACGATTCGTACGTTATTTTGCAGTATTGGCATCTATCTTTATGCTGCCGTTATATTATTTATTTTCCGTGAATCCTGATTTGCTTCCGTCGAGTTTGGAATTTATAGGACCAAGTGAGTTCGGGGCAATTCCGCTCTTGCTCCAGTTTTTAATTGCGGAAATTGGCATTGATATGCTCAGGATGGCCGCCATACATACACCTACATCTTTAGCAACTGCTTTAGGGTTGGTAGCGGCCATCATGATGGGGCAAGTAGCGGTTGAAGTCGGTCTATTTTCGTACGAGGTAGTCCTCTATCTTTCGCTTGCAGCAATAGGAACCTTTGCTACTCCAAGTTATGAATTGAGCTTAGCGAATCGGATTGTTCGCATCCTCCTTTTACTTTCGACTGCCGCTTTCGGTGTTAGTGGTTATGTAGTAGGAATTACGGCTTGGATTTTTTACTTAGTACGAATGAATTCTTTTCATACAGGCTATTTCTGGCCATTTTTGCCCTTTGCACCGACAGCGTTTAAGGATGTAATAGTTAGAACACCAGTACCACTGAAAACGAGAAGACCTGAATTTCTAAACCCGCAAGATCCAGATCGGTAAGATGATTTGGATCTTTTTCTTTGTTCTTAATATTTCTCGTTACTTATATCTATATTTTCAAATAAAGGATTGCTATAATAAGTTTGGTGATAATTATGAAAACGATTTACGATGTTCAGCAATTACTTAAAAAGTATGGAACCATCATTTATATTGGGGATCGTATCGCTGATCTACAAATGATGGAGGACGAAATAAAGGAACTTTATCAATCACAATTAGTAGAAATGGAAGACTATCGTATGGCACTATTATTAATTCGACATGAACTTGCGAAGCTTCAGGACAGAGGGGAAGGGATATAGTATGAATCCAGAATATTTAGTAGGCATTGATATAGGTGGGACGACCGTTAAAATGGCGATCTTTGAAAAGGAAGGTACTATTATTGAAAAGTGGGAAATTCCAACCAACAAAGACAATCAAGGGATTTCGATTCCAAATGATATTTGGACTTCAATCAAGAACAAATTGCAATCCAATTCTGTTAGTGTGTCATCCGTGCTGGGAATGGGTGTAGGTGCACCTGGATTTATTGATAGTGATATAGGGAATATTTACGAAGCTGTTAATATTGGATGGAAAAAGAATTTCGATTTAGGAAATCAACTTCACCTTGCATCAGAGCTTCCTGTTTTTGTAGATAATGATGCAAACTTGGCAGCGCTGGGTGAAAATTGGAAAGGTGCGGGTAACCTAGCAGAAAATCTTATTGCCATTACAATCGGAACCGGAGTAGGTGGTGGGATAATTACGAACGGACAAGTAGTAAATGGTTCAAATGGAACAGCCGGAGAGATCGGACATATTATGGTGGAACAGCATGGTGCTCCTTGTAACTGTGGACGAAATGGTTGTTTAGAGACAGTTACTTCTGCAACTGGAATGGTGAGACAGGCTAAAGAAGGCTTGACATCTCAGCCGACATCTGTCTTGAAGGAAATGTTAGAGAAAAATGGTGATCTTACAACGAAAGACCTTTTTGATGCTGCAAAGGACGGGGATGCGTTGTCCATTTCCATCATAGAGCGTGTATCCGATGTGCTTGGTCTTGCCATTGCAAATGTGGCCACGATCGTTAACCCTTCGAAGATTGTTATAGGCGGTGGTGTTTCCAAAGCTGGTGATGATTTACTGATCCCGTTACGAAAAGCATTTGACGCTTATTGCTTACCAAGAATAAGCGAAGCGTGTGAATTTAGAATTGCTCAATTAGGTAACGATGCGGGTGTATATGGAGCGGCTTATCTAGTAAAACAAAAGCTAGGATGATGGAATGGTGAAATAGGCTTATCTTTAAAAAATAAACCTCGTTCAGGGGTTTATTTTTTTTGTGTTGTCTATTAAAATGTATGAAGTGTTAACGCAGTGTAAACTTTTTATGAAGCTTAATGAAACTTTTGTCCATGTTGTTTCGTCTAAATAGATGTGTAGAAATTGCAAATAAGGGTATATATGAAATCAAACTGAATAGTATGAAGAAAATGTAAACGAATTGTGAATTAATCGGATTGAACAGAAATATTTTTGGTTAGGAGGTTAACGAAATGAAACGAAATTATCCACCACTATATATAATTGCAAGTGTCTTATTTGGTATAAAAACGTATATACTGTACCGTTTTGCATTTAATATTTCTTTAGACAATATAATGCAAGAGTTTATTTTATTGATAAACCCATTTGTATCTGCTTTTCTTGTATTTGCTATTTCCGTTTGGCTATCTTCTAAACGTCAAATGACGTTTATTCGATATACTAGTTTAATAGGTACATTGATTCTTTATTTTAACTTAGTCTTTTACAGAAATTTTGCTGATTTCATTACGATACCTGTTTTATTCCAAGGCAGTAATGCGGCGGACTTAGGCTCTAGTGTTCTAAACTTAATGCATGTGCAGGATCTTCTTTTCTTTTTAGATGTTGTCCTCATTTGGTATTTAAGTAAGAGACAAGCACCAATTATGACAGTTTCCTACAAAAAACGGAATAGAGTCATGGCGTTAACGGTATCTTTATTACTTGTAGTTGGGAACTTTATTCTTGCAGAAATTGAACGTCCACAGCTTTTTCAACGAACTTTTGATCGGGAGTATTTAGTGAAAAATATCGGTATTTTTAATTACCACATTTATGATATCGCCTTGCATTCTAAGACAGAGGCACAACGAGTGTTTGCTGATGGAAATGATATGCCGGAGATTCAAACCTATGTGGAAGAGAACATAAATCCTGATATGAAGTCAGAATTGTTTGGGGTTGCAAAAGGGAAAAATCTAATTTTTGTTTCAATGGAATCGTTACAAACTTTTGTGATTAACAATACACTTAACGGGGAGGAAGTTACACCTTTCCTAAATGACTTGATAGGGGATAGTTATTATTTTGAGAACTTTTACCATCAAACAGCACAAGGAAAAACATC
The DNA here is from genome assembly GCF_007301515.1 of Radiobacillus deserti. Classification (GTDB taxonomy): domain Bacteria; phylum Bacillota; class Bacilli; order Bacillales; family Amphibacillaceae; genus Radiobacillus; species Radiobacillus deserti. Next base: position 1,999,411 of record NZ_CP041666.1, on the reverse strand, counting down.
AGACTCGGAGTTTTTAGTTGAGAATTCTCTATATCCACTACCACGTGGAGCTGTATTCTTTACGCACGGTCAGAACGAATACCACGCGATGCCTGAAATTTTAGGGGAGGCTGGTTATTACACATCTGTTTTCCACGCCAACAACAAAAGCTTTTGGAATCGAGATGTAATGTATGACAATATTGGATATGATGAATTTTACGATGTGGATTCATATGAAGTGACGGAAGAAAACTCGATTGGATGGGGACTAAAGGATAAGCCGTTCTTTGAGCAATCCATGAAATATTTACAATCGATTCCACAACCGTTTTATTCTAAGTTTATTACGCTAACGAACCATTATCCATTTGACTTAAGTGAAGAAGATGCAACCATTGAAAAATTTGATTCAAACTCTAAAACATTAAATCAATACTTTCAAACAGTTCGCTATATGGATGAATCGTTAAAACAATTTTTCGATGAATTAAAAGCATCTGGTCTGTACGATAATTCTGTAATTGTATTAATGGGAGACCACTATGGAATTAGTGATTTTCATAATAAAGCTATGGGAATGTATCTAGATAAAGAAATTACTCCATATGATGAAGTTCAGTTACAACGAGTACCGTTCTTTATCCATATCCCAGGTAAAGAAGGGAAAGTTATATCGAAAATAGCAGGACAAATCGATGTAAAACCTACGTTATTACACTTGCTTGGAGTTGATAATAGTAATGACATCGGTTTTGGTACAGATTTATTTGCTGATGATCGTAAGGACTTCATTGCATTGAGAGATGGATCATTCGTAAGTAATAACTATATTTACACAGAAGAAAAATGTTACGATCGTAATACTGGTGAAATCCTTTATCCAATGGAGGAGGATGAAACATCTGAACGGGAATCTTCTGACACGGAGGAAGACAATTTGTGTGCACCAATTAAAGAAAAAGTAGATAAGGAACTAAATTATTCTGATCAAATTATTTACGGGGATTTGTTCCGATTCTACAATTTTGATAAATAAATAACAGCGCTCTTATAGGGCGCTGTTATTTTTAATTAATATGTTATTTGGCTAGTCGCATAAAAAAAGTCCTCTCATGAGAGGACTTTTACACTTTTTTATTGATTATTAACAAACAACTCAGCATAAATGGTCATGATGGAGAACCAACCAAATGCCAGCATGGATGCGCCAGCAAAAGCTACTGCAAATAAGTTTTTAGATTTAAGTTCTCGGAAAACGGCAATCGCACATAGAATTGCCACAACTAATAACATAATAGCTAAAACCATTTAAAAAAAACCTCCTCCATTGTTTCCAAACGACTTGTACCATTTCTTTTTATTATATAATATGTAATGTATCATTTCTCCTCATACATTCTAAAACAAATCCATTGATTTGTCGAGGAAAACTGAAGATTTTTATTCATTTCTATTTATATCTATAAGAGCTAGTCAATTCAACAAAAAGGAGGAAGGAAAATGCATATAAAAACGCTTTCACTTGGACCGTTGGGTACCAATTGTTATGTACTTGCGAAAGAGGATAAGGCTCTAATTGTAGACCCTGGTGGAGATGCTCGTCAATTGTTAGATTTTTTACAGGCGCATCAATTGAAACCAGTAGCCATTTTACTAACCCATGCTCATTTTGATCATATTGGTGCTGTGGACGAAATAACAAGCAAATATGATATAAACGTTTACCTGAACGCTTTAGAATGGACTTGGTTAACCGACCCCAACAAAAATGGTTCTGCACGTTTTATTGGGAATGAAATAATCATTAAAGCTCGTCCGTTGGATCTTAAAGAAGGGCAGTTTACGATAGAAGGCTTTTCATTTAAGATTGTTCAAACACCTGGTCATTCACCAGGGAGTGTGTCCATTATATTCCAATCTGAGAAGGCGGTTTTTTCTGGTGATGCATTATTTCAGCAGGGGATAGGAAGAACAGACTTATTTCAAGGAAACTTTGAACTACTGCTATCGAGTATCCGAAATCAGCTTTTTACGCTAGAGGATTCTTTTGATGTATATCCGGGCCATGGTCCATCCACTTCCATCGGGTATGAGAAACAGCACAATCCATTTTTACAATGAAAAAAAAGACTCTTATTTATAAGAGTCTTTTTTTTAATGTTCGAAACCGGGTACAAGTATGAAGTTTGAGTAAAAGGTAAACCCAATAAAAAATACAGTACAATAAGCACCAAATAAGTACATATACATACGTTCTGATAGCTTTAAGTAACTAACTGCTAAAAAGAAAACAGTTTGTGCCAGAAATAAGTATGCCATACTAAACATGTCCCCAACAAAGAACATTACAGTAAAAATACCTGTCCAAAAGGCAAGTACACGATACATTCTGTCCATACTTCCCCCTCCTTTTCAATAGGTATCCATCATCGTAATTATATACGAGTCTGGTAAGATTGTAAATTGTTCTCATAAAAACCAAGTAAATTAATTATAAAAAAGCTCATGTTAACGTGACATGAGCTTCGAGAAACTGGGCTAGCTGGATTCGAACCAGCGACTGACGGAATCAAAATCCGCTGCCTTACCGCTTGGCTATAGCCCATTGCCTTTTATAGCATGAACAGATTGGACTAAATTATACATAGTTATGGAGAAGAAATAGGTATTATTTTTTGTGTCCGATAAGGGGAAGAGGATTCGGGAGTTTTAACAAGAATGGTTAATTTCATTTTATTATCAGATAGATTTTCATACTTTATAGTTACAGATCCATCCGGAAAAACGTAAAATCTTGAACCAGCATCTTCGTTTAATCCTTGATACTCGTCTTTAAAAGTAGTTAGTCCTAGTTGGAATAGAGATTCAACTTGGAGGCGTCTCTCTAAATACAGGGTGGAGTGGAGATGGTTCTGGTAAATTGTTAAGCTAGATAATAGACCTAAAAGTATGATTATTACGAAGCTCATCATATAAGGGAATAAAAACCCTTCTTCTGACTTAAAGAATAGGAATAATTTTTTCATAATAATCACCCTTACCATCTCGTATCCGGATTTTGATACCAGCAGAGGATGATGTAACAATAAAGGAATTGATGTCTCGTACCAAAATTTCATGTCCTTGTCCTGCAATCTGACGCCGAATGACGGATTTATATTTCGAAATCTCAACATGCTTTTCTTCACTATGAATGAACATAATTTGATTATTGTCAACTACTGTGTATTCCGCTCGATGAGATTCATCAGCTATGAATAGAAAAAATTGTTCAATAGCCAACTCATTGTAATAGGAATCATCCGATATCGATTGAAAAAGAAAGGGGAGGAAGGGAAGAGTAAGGAGAAGGATCGATAAGCTAAGGAGACTTTCTAGAAGGGTGAATCCACTTTGGCTCGTCTTCCTTTCCATATAAGCAGAACGTCTCCGTATTCTGATTGACATTGTCCCATTCTACACATCCTTTCATATAGTCCCGTTCCTTTGTAATGGAAAAGGTAACGGACCTTTTTTGAATGATTCTTTCGTAACTCGCAGGAAGCGGTTTGGATGAATGGTGAATAAAGTAGAGGAGCTCATCATGCAATTCAGATTGAATAAGTCTTCTGTCGCTTAACAGACGCTCCTGTTGTTTCACATACAAAAGTAATGGCAAAAAGGACGTTAGAATTAATAAAAGCAAACTGAGGGCAGTAACGGATTCCACAAGAGAATATCCTTTAGGACTGCGTAACAACATAACCCCTCCCTTTTCCAAAAGGAAATACGATCTTATACGTCTTCTCTTTTGTGAGTATAAGAAAGCTTCCTGGATTACGGATTTGACCATGGGGGGTGAAGGATAACGGCATCGATAAGGTTAGAAGCTGAACACTCCACGACTTTGGAAATAATCTTCTCCTGATGACCTTTCCATACCCTCCTTTTCTAATCTCATATGCGTTTTCATCAGGCTGAATAAATAAATAATAGTAATCCCCACTGTCCATTGCTATTTGTTGGAGAAACAATATATCGCTTTTAAAAACGTCAAAAAATTGATTGGCTTCATAGCTTTGTTTCCAATGTAAAAGAGATGCAGAGCTTATCACGATTAAACTACTAGTAATACCGAGGACAATAAGTGTTTCTAACAACGTAAACCCAGATTCGTCGTTCTTACTCAGTAGGGACAAGAGTAACTGCTCCATCTGAGGATATGTGTAACTGTTTACTACCATTTGCACAAGTAGCGTTTTCTTGAATATACTTTTCAGCTTCTAACTTGCCAACATCACTCGGAGGAACCCCGTGGTCAATTTGATAGGCTTGAATCTGACTTTTTGCCATTTTAATTAAAGCTACACATCCTTTGTCTTGAACCTCTCCATTTTTAGATGCAAGGTTCGGAATAAGTAAAAGGAGAAGTACGGATATAACTGCAAGAACAATAAGCATTTCGATTAATGTAAATCCTTGTGCTTTTTTGATCAAGAAATGTCACCCTCTTTTAAATGTTTTTCATTAAGTCGAACATTGGTACCATAAAAGACAAATAAACAAATAGGATAAAGATGGCCAACGCGGAAAAAAAGATAGGCTGAATGAGCTTTAATAAAGTAGAAACAAAAGATTGTAGCCTGTTATTCAACAATTCAGCATATACAAGCAGATCTTTTTCGACTTTCCTTGTATTCGCATCTAACTGAAAAATTGCTAAGCATTCTTCTTCGATTGCTAACCCACTAGAAAAGGTTTCTGGCGGGTGATCTCCTTTTTTAAATGTTCCTAGCATTTGAAGTGCATGATACGATAGGAAAGGCATGTCCTGTTGTTTACTTAAGATGGTTAGCGCTTCTTTTATAGAGGCACCGGTTTTTAATAGGGAACTAAGCAGTAAAGAAAAATAAAAAGAATTTTTCATCTTAACAAAACGACTATAAATAGGTAGGAGTGATTGTATCCGTAATATTTGATGTATGGGTAATCGCTTAGACAGTTGAAAGCCTATAGGAATGAAACAGACTATTACTCCAACTAAGAATAACGACCCTGTAAAAAGCACATCGAATATTGTCATAGAAAAAGATAATAGTGGAGAGGTACTACTAGCGGATATAAATAGTTGTTGGAACGAAGGATAGATATAGGATCGAACCGCATATAACACGAGAAGAAAAAGAAATAAAAGACAAATAGGATATCGAATCTGATTTTTAAAGGTACGAATATGTCCCATTTCATTCTTTAATAACGTCTGACATTGCGAGATGGACCTTTGAAGATCTCCGTTCATTTGAGTTACAGCGATAAAAGAGTAGAGCCTCTGTTTAAAGCCTAAATCTTGTAATACATAATCAAAAGCTGCTCCTTCCTGTAAAAGCTGCTTAGATTGTCTTGCTAACGGTTGTAATCGCTTATCCCAACTCATTCGGTCTAAAGCGTGTAGGAGTGTATATCCATTCTGAAGAAAATATACAAGACGGTCCAAATACAATTGTTGTGTTTTAGGATTTAGCTCTCGGTTCTGCTTAAGGAATAAGTGTTTTATCGATAAATCCAAGGGCATAGGCCTTCCTCCTTAATGTTTGGAACCTTGTTAAAGAATAGGATTGATAATGGATGGCTTTAGATAAGGAATCACCTGTTAGAATTTCTAAAATAGCTGCACGATTCGTTGGATGTAAGATTGGAAGTAACTCGATAGCTGCGACACCTAGCAAAACTTGGTGAATGTCCTGTTGATTTAGGCCGAATTCTAATAAGCGGTGAATGGTTCCGGCAGTATCCTTTGCGTGGAGTGTACTTAAAACTAGATGACCAGTGTAGGCTGCGTGAAAGGCTAATCTTGCAGTACCCTCATCTCTTATTTCTCCAATCATAAGAATATCGGGGTCATGCCTCAATGCTGCACGCAGACCTATTTGATAGCTTAAATTTGCCTTTTCATTAATTTGAATTTGTGTGACATTCTCTAGCTTACGTTCAATAGGGTCCTCTAAACTTATAACCTGTGAGGATTGTTGTTGAAGGAGAGATTGTAGTAACCCATATAAGGTTGTTGTTTTTCCGCTCCCAGTTGGTCCAGTTAGAAGAAAAATCCCAGACTTGTTATGAATAAGGTGAATCAATTGCTTAGCTTGTTGAGGAAAGAGAAACAACTGCTTGAAGGGGATTTCTTTTGATTGTGGGAGGATTCGGATTGCTAGACTTTCCAATGGATCCGCTGGAAGGGTGGATAACCGGAGAGAAAAAAAGTCTGAGCGATCTTGTAACTCCATCCGTCCGTCTTGAGGGCGTCTTATCTCTCCGATATCCATACCAGATGAAAATTTCAGATGTGTTAAAACGGACTGGTATTCAGAAAAGGGGATGGATTGCACTCTTCTCCTTTTCCCGTGAATTCGAAAATAAACACCTATATAGGATGATTCGGGACAGAAATGAACATCCGATGCTTCGTTTTTAATAGCCCGTAACAAGATTGTCTTACTAAAGCGAGCTCCATTCACTATACTTCTACCTCCTTTTACTATCTCTAGTTTTGCATGACATAACGTTTAATTGCAATGTCCAATAATATAGTAATCGAATACTCGGAGTCGGGTAAAACCATACAACAGTGTAGGATAAATAGATTATAAGTTGCAATTCAAAAACAAAAAAACCGTTCTAAAGAAACTTTTATTACCGAGGAAATCGCACAATAAGACAGGGTTTGCAAAAAAAGTTTATTGACATAAAAATTACACTGTATTAATATAAATAATACAGTTAGTACGGTGGTGTAAGAAGGGAGGAAGTTGTTTGTTTGAGTTGGATGTACGTAGTCGAAAGCCAATTTATGAACAACTTATTGATAAGCTGAAGGAGCTCATCATAAACGAAGTATTTAAAGCAGATGAAAAATTACCCTCGGTTCGCACATTAGCCCAGGAGTTAACCATCAATCCAAACACGATACAAAAAGCATATCGAGAATTAGAAAGACAGGAATTTATTTATTCTATTCCAGGTAAAGGAAGCTTCGTAACACCTCAAAAAAATATGAAACAAGGGGAAAAGGTAAATAAAATGAAACAAGAAATGATTAGCTTGTTTACGGAAGCCATCTTTTTAGGGATGAAAAGAGAAGAAATTGAGGAATTACTAATGGAAGCGGAAAGTCGAGTGAAGGGAGATAAGCAAAATGATTAAAGTGGAAAACATTGAAAAGCATTTTGAAGATCATCAAGCCCTTCGACAAGTGACCCTATCTATCCAAAAAGGTTCTATTTATGGTTTGCTCGGTTCAAATGGAGCCGGGAAAACAACATTGTTAAAAATTATAATGGGAATCTATAGACAAGACAAAGGCAGGATTCTCATTCATGAAGAGGAACCGTTTGAACATGTAGCACTTAAACAAAAAATGATATTTATTCCAGATCAGCCGTATTTCTTTTCACACTATACGGTAAAACAGATGGCTGGGTATTACCAGAGCTTATACCCAAACTGGAGCGAAGAACGGTTTGAAAAGCTTGGAAAGGTCTTCAATATTAGTCCAAATAAAAAAATCCAAAGGCTCTCGAAAGGAATGCAGCGACAGGTAGCTTTTTGGCTTTCTTTATCTGCTAAACCGGATTATTTGTTATTAGATGAACCGATAGATGGACTAGATGCAGTTATGCGTCAGAAGGTTAAAAATTTATTAATTCAAGATGTGGCAGATCGAGAGATGACAGTGGTTATTTCCTCTCACAATCTAAGAGAAATTGAAGATATTTGTGATCATGTTGGAATCATTCATCAAGGTGCTTTAATGTTAGAAAAAGACTTGGATGATTTAAAATCCGACGTCCATAAAATACAAATTGCATTTAAACAGGAGACACCTCCAGATTTCTTATCAGGTCTTGATACATTATTTGTCGAAGAACGTGGAAGTGTACTCCTCTGTATTGTTAGAGGAAAAGAAGAGGAAGTTACAGCATTTGCAAAACAATTTCAACCAGTTATTTTTGATTTATTACCACTTACACTCGAAGAAATTTTCATTTATGAATTGGGGGGGACAGGATATGTCGTCGAATCCATCATGGATAAATAAAGGAATTCTAGCACATAATTTTCGTTCAGCTGGTTGGATTGGTATCCTTTATTTTATTAGTTTAACTTTTCTAGTCCCATTACAAATGCTAATGCAATTTGGTGATGATGAACAGTTGAATTATCCAATGTACGAAAGCTACTTTCAATTCACCGGTGAAATACAAGTTTTCATTATGTTTATTGCTCCAATAATCAGTTCTGTCGTGTTATTTCGTTACTTGCAAGTAAAATCATCAGCCGATTATATTCATAGTTTGCCAATCAAACGATCTGTTTTATTCAACCATCAGTTTATGTTTGGCTTGGTCATTCTTGTTGTTCCAGTATTACTAACTGGATTACTATCTGAGGGGCTTTATACGCTTTTGTCCGTTGAAGAATATATTAAAGGTTCTATCATTACTTGGATGTCCATTACCATCATCATAAACCTGTTTGTGTTTGCAACTTGTACATTAGTTGGGATTTTTACCGGTATTTCTGCACTACAAATTGTATTGACATGTATTTTATTTTTCCTACCTGCAGGCATTGTGATGTTATGGATGTTCAATCTAGATTTCTTTTTGTTTGGATACGCAAGCACGTACACGTTAAGTTCTGATGTGCAAATGCTTTCTCCTTTTACAAGAATGATGGAAATTATCTATTCTTCGATAAATTGGTGGGAATTTTTAATTTATGCCATATTAGCTATTTTGTTTTATCTTTTTTCAGTTTATTTCTACCGAAAGAGAAAAGTGGAAGCAGCGAATCAGGCCATAGCATTCATCTATTTACGCCCAATTTTTAAATACGGAGTAACCATTTGCTTTATGCTCCTTAGCGGTATTTATTTTGGGGAAACACAAGGAGATATAGGGTGGCTAATTTTTGGCTATGTGGTTGGAGCTATTTTTGGATATATCATTGCTGAGATTGTGCTTTTAAAAACTTGGCGTGTGTTTCATCGGTTGTTACATTTAGTTCCGTTTACTATTGTAATGTTTGTCATAGGGTTGTTCATACATCTAGATGTGTTTGGCTATGAATCTAAAATACCAGAAGAAGAAAATATTCAAAAGGTTTATTTCGGAGAATCCCTTTATGAATATCAAGAGAACCAAGTCGATTATTATGCGAATGAGTATAAAGACCCGCAATCTATTGACATTCCAGGGAAACCAAATATGTTTGAAGAAAGAAGAAATATAAAACATATTCTTGATTTCCATAAGGCTATTATAGAAAATCAATCAAGCTTAGAAGGTCTGAGATATGGAGAAGGGATTCAAAATGTTGCGTTTGTTTATGAACTAGAGAATGGAGACAAAGTTATTCGAGAATACGACATTCCGCTTGAAGCGTATAAACGGTACTATGAACCTATTTATGCTTCTATGGAGTACAAGCAAAGCCGATACGCTATACTACATGTGGATCCATCTGATGTGAATAGAGCTACCATTTCTTCTTATAATGGAAATAAACAAGTCATCATTCAAGATTCAGAAAAACTCGAAGCATTTATTACTCTTTTACAAGAGGAAGTCAAAAATGAAGCATACGATGAGACCTTTTCACGTATAGAACCATGGGGGTCCATTGATATCATGCTACAAAATGGTCAATTTACCCAAGTAGACTGGCGTAAATCGTACCGTGAAATCGAACAGTGGCTCAAGGATGAGGGACTTCTAGCACAAGCAAAGCTTACTCCAGAGGATGTAGAAAAGGTAGTTATAGCTCCTTATGATCAAGTAACAAATGGAGATGAGGATGTATTTAATGGCAGAGTGTATAACATGACACTCGAGGATTGGAAAGCCTTGCCGAATGCCTTTGAAGTAGAAGAGCCGGAACAAATAGATATGGCTCTTAGGAACTATTCGAACTGGTCTAACGGGGATTATGTTGTTGTGTTCTTCTTAAAAGAGGAATATGGAAGTATTATAGGGACGTTTACGAGTGAACAAACACCAGACTTTGTTAATGAGCATTACTAAGAAAAAAGTGAGGACGAGGAGGTCGTTCTCACTTTTTTCTTTAAATTGTATAAATCGCAATGATAGAAATAAGAGGTATCGATCCTGTTAGACTAATACCAAGCATCGTTAAGGTTTGGATTACAGGATTTGGACTTTGCTCATTCTGTAGTTGTATCGTTTCTTGACGAAGCATGAAAATTTGAATCCATGCCGAAACATAAAATGCACCGATTAGAATAACGGGAATAAGCGAATTACCCTCCACAGGAGCATGGATAAATCCTAATACAATCAAAATAATCGGGATGACTTCTATGATTGCAACTTTTACAAAAAAAGATGCTTGAAAGTCTTTTATGCTATCTATTGTTAATTCCTTTCCATCCTCTATGGCCCCTTGAACCTGACGTATTAATCCTCGATAAAAAAATAAAATACCATAAACAGCAACAGCTGAAGCAATAACGAAATACCAGCTTGTATCCATTGTCCTTTCTCCTTTCCGTTTATTTTCTTACATAGTGTATCATAAAATGAATTGACTTATCGTATCAACTGTATTAATATAATTAATACAGTTGATACAGAAAGGCCAAGGAGGAACTTTGATGATACAAGTAAATAATCTTAGTCACCAGTTTGTGTTAGGAAAAAAAGGAGAGCAAAGATTAACGATTCTAGAAAATATTTCCCTGCAAGTAACTCAAGGAGAAATTGTTGCTGTAATAGGACGAAGCGGATCAGGAAAATCTACACTACTTAATTTAATCAGTGGGTTTATTAGACCCACAAGTGGTGAAATCATTATTGATGGTGAAAACGTAACAGAGTTTAATGAAACGCAATATGCTAATTTTCGATTAGAAAATCTCGGTTTTATCTTCCAAAACTTTCAATTAATTCCGAGCTTAACCGCCTATCAAAATATTGAATTGCCTTTAATTTTTAAAGGGGAAACAGAAGTGAAAAGAAAAGAACAAACGATGGAAACATTAAAGAGGGTAGGCTTGGAGTCGTATAAAGATCATTACCCAAGTGAATTATCTGGAGGGCAGCAGCAACGAGTTAGTATTGCAAGAGCATTGGTCAGTAATCCTCCCATCATTTTGGCAGATGAACCAACGGGTAGCTTAGATAGTGAAACCGAAGCAGAAATATTGGATTTTATTAACGTGCTAAACCGTGATTATGGTATTACCTTTCTAATGATTACCCATGACAATCAGGTGGCAAGAATAGCGCATCGTACGATTGAAATTAGCGATGGAAAGCTTACGAATAGGGGGCAAGCAGTATGAGGTGGAAAGACCGCTTTGCATTTGTAAAACAGAATATGAAGAAGAATAAAGTACGCGTGTTTATGACTGTACTTGCTACGGCAATCGGCTGTGCGTTTCTTATTGTTCTTGCTTCCGTTGGGTTTGGACTTCATCAATCCTTAGTGAAGGATACGATGGAACAAAATGTCGTTACCAAAATTGATGTATATGGAAAAGAAATGGAAGAAGGGAATTATCAATCCTTAAAAGATTCTGATGTAAGTCAATTAGAAAAAATTGATGGGGTGGAAGCGGTCACTAGAAGAAAAATGCTTATGCAGTCTCCAACTTATACAGTGGATGACTACCAAATCAGTACGAGAACAGTTGTGGCAAATTTCCCTGCTGAAACGGATGCAGGATTTGAACTTAGTGAGGGCTCTTTACCAGAGAAGGATAATGAAATAATTGTAGGGTATCATTTCCTTGAGCAACTTGTCCCAACAGATATTGAGGAGAACGATTTGTATAATGAACAAGGAGCCGTGAAAGAGGAATATCGATATGATAAGGATTTAATCGGTCAAACGATCAAAATGGAAGTCGTCCATTCGGAGGACCCAGATAAAACAAAGACATTTGACTTAAAGATTGTAGGAATAACGGATAAGCCCAAACTGGAATGGGCGCAAGACCAAGATATTTTTATTTCAGATTCCCTGCTAGCACAAATCGAAGCATTTACAGGAACTCCAAAAGGGTTTGTTGAAACGGATGGACAAGATGCTGCATCGCTGGATATAAGTTCTGAGACGTATGATGAGGTATCGGTTTATGCACATAACTTATCACAAGTAGAAGGAATTGTAGAAGCGTTAGATAAACAGGATTATGCAACATACTCCGTTGTGAACGAGTTGAAGCAAATTAATATGATGTTTGCCATTGCGAAAGCAGGACTTATTTTAATAGGAACGATTGCTTTATTAATTGCATCTATCGGGATATATAACACGATGACGATGGCCGTTACAGAGAGAGCACCTGATATCGGAATTATGAAAGCAATAGGTGCAAGTCCAAAAGCAATAAAACAAATTTTCCTTTTAGAGAGTAGTTATATTGGTTTAATCGGTGCAATCATTGGGACGATAGCAGCTTATGTGGTTAGCTTTGCCGTTAATTGGAGTTTACCAATGATTATCGAACTAGCGTTTGATGAGAAATTACCAGATACAATCCAATTTTCCGCGATTCCATGGAATCTTGTTCTTATTTCTGTTGCAATTTGCTTAGTGGTCACTATATTGTCAGGTCTTCGTCCTGCACGACGTGCTACGAAGATTGACGTGTTACAAGCGATGCGTAGAGAAATATAGTTCAAAAGCCTTGTAGAGACTCTACAAGGCTTTCTTATATGGTAAAATAGTGTACAAATGTTTGGGAAGTGGTGAGTCCATGCAATCGGTTTTTTTAATTGGATTTATGGGAAGCGGGAAATCAAGCGTGTGTACTTGTCTTGCGGACCGTTTAAAATGGAAAGCGAAAGATACCGATCACGAAATAGAGCTGTATTATGAAGAAACGATACCGCAAATATTTGCTACAAAAGGAGAAGATGTTTTTCGTACATATGAAAGTCATATTCTGAAACAGATGCCTATCACAAATACGGTTATAGCAACTGGTGGAGGAATAATCGGGAAAGCTCCAAATAGAGAGTGGATGAAAAAGCATGGTATCGTTATATATTTGCACGCGAGCTGGAATGAGATAAAACGAAGATTGGCTGACGATACTCAGCGACCTTTATGGAAAGACACCATTGCCGTACAGGCGCTTTTTAAAAGTCGACTGCCACTATATGAAGAAACTTCTCATTACCAAATTCAGACAGATCAAAAAACGGTAGATGCTATTACAGAGGAAATAATTTCACTTATAAATACATCTATAAATGGGTAAACTTGTAATAACCCAAATCGAGGTGATAAAATGTCTGGAAATGACTATGTGAAATTTATGACACAAGAAATAGTCAAATATATGGATACCCCTTCAGAGGAACGAAAAGAGCGAAAAAAAAGAAGACGCTCTCATGAGGAAGGGTTATCTAGTCACTGGTTTGGTATGTTGCCGTTAGCATTTAAGCTTTTGTTTAAAAAGAAAAAATAAGCAGGATCCTCGTGGATTGGATCCTGCTTATTTTTGTAAAAATTGATTAGAGGTTTGTTGACTTAAATAAAATAACCCACCATTGACGACTTCTAATCTAATTCTTGGTTGATACCGATTTTCAATATCTTTACGTTCCTGCTCCATAAGTCGCTCATACTCTGCTTCTTCCTCTGCATCCTCCGACTCACCTTCTGTATAAAAGTGTTCGAGGAGCTTTAGTTCTTCTTGTAGGTGCTGCCACGATTCTGCTGCCCAATCATGTGTTTCCTGTTGTAGCGATTTTTCGATATATTGGATGATTCTTTGGTACCCACTTTTCACACGAATAATCGGTGTCATCGTGTACGTGAAGTCAGAAATATTGGAATGGAAGGATAAATCTTCCATGGATTCCATCATCCCTTTTAACATAGCGCCATTAATTAAATTTAAACCAAAGGAAAGAAGTTCGTCTTTTTTTTGTTTTCCTTCATAGCTGATTTTTAGGTTAATCACAAGCCAAGGAGTTAAGGGTGTCCGCTGGCCAGCTTGAACTTGTTCATATAGTTTTGTCATTCGACCTTGTGTTTTTAACGTTCTAAATATTTGATGAACCCGCGGACTTCCGAAGTGAATCCATTCTCCTTCTTCTTCACGACGTTCCGGATTTGTGATAAAGCTGACTTGCATCGGTTGTCCTGGATAGCCTAGTTTTTTAACGTATTGCCAATAGAAGGGGCGATTCATTAGAAGCTCGTCCATGACGTCCGTTAATTGTACTTTTAACTTTCCATTTTTATTTTCTACAATCTTACAGTCATTAGCTACAAAGTAATTGGTCATAAACTCATGAAGATTCTCGATTGCCATTCCAATCCTCCTCTGATGAAACCTGCTGTTGGGCATGAGAGATAACGGAAGACAAGTTTTCCAATTTTATACGTGCTTCTCCATCGGATGATGACTCAGAGAAAATCGAGTGAATTTCCGTCTCTACATCTTTAATATTTAAATCAGCTAATATTGCATCAATATTTCCTACAACTCGTTCAAATAATTGAATTTTTTCATATAACAGTTTTAAAACATGCTCTTCTATGGTATTTCGGATGGCAAAGTTGTAAATATGAACATCCTTTTCTTGTCCAAACCGGTGAATACGACCAATTCGCTGTTCTAACCTCATCGGATTCCATGGAAGATCATAGTTGATCATATTGTTACAAAATTGTAGGTTAATTCCTTCCCCGCCAGCTTCTGTCGCAATGAGGACTTGAGCATGATTTTGGAATAATTGTCTCATCCAGTCCTTTTTCCCCCGTTTGAAGCCACCACGAAATGGTACAGATGAAATACCATGCTGCTGTAAATACCATTGTAAATATAGCTGACTAGCTCGATACTCAGTAAAGATGATGAATTTTTCATCCTCTTCCTTCTGTTGAATGAGCTCCACCACTTTTTTTGCTTTGGAATGGTGGGGAAGCTGACCAATCTCATTCATCATCTCGATATACTGTTCCTTGTTGTGCACTTCTTTGTCTGGTTGTTGAAGTAATTTTTGAATCGATAAATAACAGGCTTCTCTTGAAGAACAAAGTTCTCTTGATAAGGTAATGGAAGAAAAGCTTGCAGCATAAGATTCCCTCAGTAAATTTCTTAATCTATCATAGGCATTTTGCTCCTCCTCTACAAAATCAATCCAGACGGTTTCTACTTTTCGTTTAGTCCAGTCAATTCCGGTGTCTTCTCTTCGGTTACGTACCATTACGTTTTGAATCAGTTGTTTCAAGTGAGCATCATTGTACAGATTCTTTCTATCTCGGCCGAAGCGATTGGTAAAGTCCTCATAATTACCTAAATAACCAGGTTTTAGAATAGATACTAGATTGAAAATGTCGCTTAATTTATTTTGTACAGGTGTGGCGGTTAATAAAAGACAATATTTCTTTTTGATTTTTCGAACAAATTCATAGTTTTTTGTCTTGTGATTTTTTAGTTTATGAGCTTCATCAATTAATACGAAATCATAGTCCTGCTCTAATATTTTTTCCCGATGAGGGGCGCGTTTGGCTGTATCGATGGACGTAATCACAATATTCTCTTGATCCCAAACCGGTCTTTTTCGTTGGGAAAGTGCCGGAATATAAAACTTTTGATTTAATTCGTTCGCCCATTGATTGACTAAAGAAGCAGGTACTAAAATTAGCCCTTTTTTGACCTGGCCACGAATCATATATTCTTTCAAAATTAAGCCAGCTTCAATCGTTTTTCCTAAACCGACCTCGTCAGCAAGTATGGCACGCCCGTTCATATCTTCTACGACTTGTTGCGCACATTCCAACTGGTGTTCAAGAAAGGACATATGTGGCAAATGTTTTGGTGCCGTAAGCCCTTTGAATTCTGGAGTGATGGTAGCTTTCGTAGAATCATAGTTCATTTTAAAGAGTTCCCACGAACTAAAAGAACGATCATGACTTAGATTTTCATCTAATTCTTTGATAAAATCTACGTCTCGTTGCAATTGTATATTCAAGACTGTCCCTTCCTCTCTTAGAGATTCTTGTCTTAAAAGATTTTTCCCACAACGTAAGAGGGCTGTGGTATAATAACCATGATTTACATAGAAGATCGTTATACACAATCTAAGTGACTAATAGTATGCCCAACATATAAAATTTAAAAACGCGGATGAATACAAAAGGAGAGACTACGATTTCGTAGCGCCGACGGAGCAAACTTTTTATGTGAATCTCTCAGGCAAAAAGACTTTTGTGTGACGCAACTCTGGAGAGCGTTTATGGATGTTTCATAAACCACCTAAGATGCAAGCCCGGTGAATTAGCGGGCGAAACTTTCTGGTGCAAGGACAGAGACTTTACTGATGGAATCGGTGGAGTCTCTGTTTTTTTATACATTTTTTTATGTGCAAGATTTCAAAGTATTTTAAAGAAGGGGGAATGAGTGATGCCAGATTTAAAACGTACACCGGTCTATCCGGTATATGAAAAATATGGTGCCAAAACGATTGACTTTGGCGGCTGGGATTTACCAGTTCAATTTTCCGGGATTAAGAAAGAGCATGAAGCGACAAGAAATGTAGCGGGATTGTTTGATGTTTCCCATATGGGTGAAATCATGGTAGAAGGTCCCAAAAGTGAGCATTTCCTGCAAAAGATGCTGACCAATGACGTAGCCAAGTTGTCTCCAAAAAAGGCTCAATACACCGTTATGTGCTATGAAACTGGAGGAACCGTAGATGATTTGATCGTGTATATGTTAGAGGAGTCTAAATACTTGTTAGTCGTGAATGCAGCAAACACAGACAAAGACTTCGATTGGTTACTTCAGCACCAAATAGAAGGGGTTACAATCACCAATGTATCCTCAGAATATGTACAGCTAGCATTGCAAGGACCGAAAGCAGAACAAGTACTCCAATCATTAACAGAGACTGAATTATCCACTATCAGGTTCTTTACATTCGAATCGCCAGTTTACTTCACAGGTATCGATCAACCAGCTATTGTATCTCGTACTGGATATACAGGGGAAGACGGATTCGAAATATACGTGGACACACAAGCGGGTACAGCGTTATGGGATATAATTTTGGGCGCTGGAAAGGAAATAGGAGTAGAGCCGATAGGATTAGGTGCAAGAGATACCCTTCGCTTTGAAGCAAATCTAGCTCTATACGGACAAGAGCTCAGTAAAGATATATCTCCGATTGAAGCGGGTATTGGATTTGCTGTTAAAACAGATAAGGAAGCCGATTTCATTGGAAAAGCAATCTTAAAAGAACAAAAAGAAAAAGGAACTAAACGAAAGCTAGTCGGAATTGAAATGATGGACAAAGGTATCCCGCGACATGGATACAAGGTGTATGCCCATGACGAAGAAATAGGGTTTGTTACGACTGGAACACAGTCTCCTACACTAAAGAAGAATATTGGTTTAGCGCTTCTTAACACGGATTTTACAGAACTCGAAACAGAAGTGTTCGTGGAAGTTCGGAACAAGAGGTTGAAAGCAAAAGTAGTAGAGACACCATTCTATAAGAGAAAGAATTAGTTGGGGAGGGGAAAATTCATGGAATTTCGTTATCTACCGATGACAGAGTCAGATAAAAAAGCGATGTTAGACACGATAGGCATTCAATCCACGGAAGAATTATTTTCAGATATTCCAGAAAAGGTTCGTTTTCAAGGAGAATTAAATCTTAAAAAACCTACTAGTGAATATGAACTGATGAAGGAGTTATCCGTATTAGCACAGAAAAACGTCTCCCTTAAAAGTCATACGTCCTTTTTAGGGGCAGGTGTTTATGACCATTATATCCCATCTGTTGTCGATCACGTTATTTCGAGATCGGAGTTTTACACAGCGTACACACCATATCAACCAGAAATATCACAGGGAGAACTGCAAGCAATATTTGAATTTCAAACGATGATTAGTGAATTAACTGGAATGGATGTCGCGAATTCTTCTATGTACGATGGTGGAACCGCATTAGCGGAAGCAGTAAATTTAAGTGCTGCTCAAACAAAGAGAAAGAAAATTCTCGTATCGAAAGCGATTCATCCTGAATCAAGAGCCGTTATAGATACCTATGCAAAAGGGCCTGAACTAGAAATCATAGAAATTGATGTGAAAGATGGGGTTACAGATTTAGATTCTTTAAAAGAGCAACTAGACGAAGATACAGCAAGTGTCGTTTTACAGTATCCGAATTTCTTTGGTCAAGTCGAACCATTAGCGGATGTGCAACAATTGCTAACAAATCAAAAGAAAACAATGTTTATTGTGTCCAGTAACCCCCTAGCATTAGGTTATATAACCCCACCTGGACAATTTGGTGCTGACATTGTCGTTGGAGATGCTCAAGTATTTGGGATTCCTGCACAGTTTGGTGGGCCACACTGTGGATATTTTGCAACAACGTCGAAGCTTATGAGAAAAGTGCCAGGTCGATTAGTTGGGCAAACGGTGGATGAAGATGGTAAGCGTGGCTTTGTATTAACTTTACAAGCACGTGAACAACATATCCGTCGTGACAAAGCAACCTCTAACATTTGTTCAAATCAAGCTCTTAACGCGTTAGCTGCTTCGGTTGCCATGAGCTCTCTAGGGAAGCAAGGGGTTAAAAAAATGGCCTGGTTAAACATACAAAAAACATACTACGCCAAACAAGCATTAGAAGCTGCAGGGTTTACCGTGAAATATAAAGGTTCAACCTTTAACGAGCTTGTCGTCGAATTATCTAAACCCGTATCTATAGTAAATGAACAGCTACTGGAAAAAGGAATTATTGGAGGCTATGACTTGGGTCTCGTGCAAGAGGACTGGCACAATCACATGTTAATTGCAGTTACCGAGATACGAACAAAAGAAGAAATCGATACATTTATTAAGGAAGTGGGGGATATCTGTGCATAATGAAGACTTTCCATTAATTTTTGAACATAGTCAGCCTGGTAGAACAAGCTTCAGTCTACCAGCATTAGATGTTCCAGAAACAGATTTGGAGGACGTTTTTGAAAAGACGTACATTCGTGAAACAGAAGCAGAACTTCCTGAATTGAGTGAGTTACAAGTAATTCGTCACTACACGGCTTTATCTAAGCGTAACCATGGAGTAGATTCTGGATTTTATCCGCTTGGTTCCTGTACGATGAAATATAATCCGAAAATAAATGAAGATGTAGCACGCTTAGAAGGATTCAGCCATATTCACCCATATCAAGATGGTAAAACGGTGCAAGGTGCAATGGAAATGCTGTATGATTTGCAAACCTCTTTAGCCGAAATAACCGGAATGCATGAAGTGTCTCTACAGCCAGCTGCAGGTGCACATGGAGAGTGGACGGGGCTCATGATGATTCGTGCATTTCATGAAGCGAACGGTGACTTTCACCGTACTAAGGTGATTGTTCCAGACTCTGCTCACGGTACGAATCCAGCTTCTGCCACAGTTGCGGGTTTTGAGTCCGTTACCGTTCAGTCTAATGAAAATGGACTCGTTGATTTAGAGGACTTAAAACGTGTGGTAGGCAATGATACAGCAGCTCTTATGCTTACCAATCCAAATACCCTCGGCCTTTTTGAAGAGCATATTCTGGAGATGGCGGAAATCGTGCATGAAGCTGGCGGAAAGCTTTATTACGATGGTGCGAATTTAAACGCAATTATGGGATATGCCAGACCTGGAGATATGGGGTTTGACGTTGTTCACTTAAACCTACACAAAACATTTACTGGCCCACACGGTGGTGGAGGACCTGGGTCTGGTCCAGTTGGGGTTTCAGAAGAGTTGGCAAGATTTCTACCAAAACCTGTTTTAACAAAGGTAGAGGAAACGTATATCTTTGACTATGATCGTCCAGATTCAATCGGTCGTGTAAAGCCTTATTATGGGAACTTCGGAATTAATCTACGTGCCTACACCTATATTCGTACAATGGGAGCAGAAGGTCTGAAAAAGGTAAGTGAATATGCTGTGTTAAACGCAAATTATATGATGCGACGTCTGGAAAAGGAATATCATCTTCCATATAATCAGCATTGTAAGCATGAGTTTGTGTTATCAGGTAAAAATCAGAAAAAGCTCGGGGTTCGTACATTAGATATTGCGAAGCGTCTGTTGGATTTTGGCTTCCACCCACCTACCATTTACTTCCCACTTAATGTGGAGGAAGCACTGATGGTTGAACCTACTGAAACAGAAGCGAAAGAAACGTTAGACGAGTTTATTGATACGATGTTACAAATTGCTCAAGAAGCAAAAAATAATCCTGAGATTGTTCAGGAAGCACCATATACAACAGTTGTAAAACGGATGGATGAAACAACTGCGGCTAGAAAACCAATTCTACGTTATACAACACAATAAAAAAAGAAGCTTTGAAAGGGAATCGAATACACGTTAAGGGGTATCCATTTTAACTTATAATGGATACCCCTTCTTTGATTGAAAGTATTTCCGTTTCTAGTTTTTGGAACACTAAAACCTAAGCTAAGAGTGAGAACGTTTAAGGAATAGAAAAAGTACAGAAAGGATTCAAAAATGAGGAACGAAAGATAATACAAAGATCACGATGATTTGCCAGAGTAGTATAAAATAAGGACGCTATAATAAGCAGCGTCCCTTTGTGTTAATAAGCTTTTTTAGATTTTTTAATTTTTCCGTTCCATTTTTTGAAGCCGTTTTGTAATTGATATAAATCGCGATACCCTTTCTTGTGCAACATAAAAGCAGCACGTGTAGAACGAGCACCACTTTGACAATAGAGATATACCGGCTGATCTTTACGAATTTCAGGCATTCTTTGACTTAATTGGGACATTGGTATATTTCTAGCACCAAGAATATGTCCACCGTCATATTCTTTTGGTTCTCTAACGTCAATGAGCTGTGCTTTACGATATCCATTTATAAACTCTTCTTCTGTAAGGGTTGTTAGAATCTTTTTCTGTCTAAAGTACCGATATACTGTAAATACAATAAAAGCAACAACTGCTGCAATTAATACTTCCATGATGTTCCCCCATTTACCATTTATTCGTCTTTTATTATATACTTTCTTTCCTACTATTTTCAAAAGTTTTCTTATCTTCTTTCCTACTCTATGCTGGAGAAACGATAATTATGTGAATTAAGTCTATTGTTCTTGTCGAAATAAGACGAATGATAAAAGAGGCAAATCCAAAAAAATCTTAATCATAATATTGTATCCTATTTAATCTTTCAATAGCTTCTAGTTCCTATCAAAATTGGCTAATTTTACTTTTGACAAATGAGATTCCATCTGTTCAAAAGCTCAATATATAGTATTTTTTTGATGTTTGCGTACTATATATTGTTTAAAGCTAGGAGGATATGATAAATTAAATAGTAATGAAAAATAAAGACAGAATAGGAAATATAGTGTTGAGGAGAGATGTAGCAATGAGTACTGTTACAGATGTGTCGATGGAGATTAATGTCGAAAGGTTGAATCAAGATATTCGTCAATTCCCACAAGTACATCCCATTACAAACGACATGAAGACAACCCATCAAGGGGTATCAAGACTAGTCATGCTGGATCGCTATGCGTTTAAAGACACAGAAAAAATAACATTAACAATTGGTGATTTTGTTGTTTTAACCGTGAAAGCAGATCCGAAATTTCCAGCTAGAGGGTTAGGCTTTGTGAAGTCTATCGATTGGAAAAACAAAGTGGCAGATATTCATGTGGCCAAAGAATTTCAATCTGTATTGGATGATGAACAAGAAATAGAAACAGGTATTATCACACGTTCCTTAGATGTTATAGATAAACCACTTGAAGTTTTTTATGAACAAATTGCGTTGAGAAATGCGACTGGACTCTCTAAAGTAGAACAAACCGAAGAAAAACAACAAAAATGGTTCGAGCACTTCTATCACGAATTATCCAATTTGAACTTTATTCCAGCTGGACGAGTGTTATACGGGGCAGGTTCTGATACAGAAGTAACGTATTTTAACTGTTATGTTATGCCTTTTGTCAAAGACTCTCGTGAAGGAATATCGGACCATCGAAAACAAGTGATGGAAATTATGAGTCGTGGTGGAGGAGTTGGAACAAATGGATCAACACTTCGTCCAAGAAACACGCTAGCAAGAGGGGTAAACGGAAAATCCTCTGGTTCTGTATCTTGGTTGGATGACATCGCGAAACTTACACACCTAGTAGAGCAAGGTGGTTCAAGACGCGGAGCACAAATGATTATGTTGGCAGATTGGCACCCTGACATAATGGAATTCATTATTTCCAAAATGCAAAATCCAAGAATACTTAGATTTTTAATAGAGAATTCGGAAGATGAGCTTATCAAACAACTTGCTAAGGATAAACTGAAATTCATACCTCTCACTGCAATTGAACAGGATATATATCAAGGAATCATAAACTACAAAAACATGCCTGGCTTAGGCGGTTTCTCAGAGCAAGCTATTAAAGAAGCGGAAGAAAAGCTTCATATTGGTGGCACGTATAGCGTTCATAACTCAGAGTTCTTAACAGGTGCGAACATTTCCGTTTGTCTGACGAAAGACTTCATGGATGCAGTGGAAAACGATAAAGAATATGAATTGCGTTTTCCTTATGTGGAAAGCTACACAGAGGAACAAATGAAAGATTATAACGAAAAGTGGCATGAAATTGGAGATGTCCGTAAGTGGGGAGAAATGGGTTATCCGGTACGAGTCTATCGTAAGGTGAAAGCAAAAGAACTATGGAACTTAATTAATATTTGTGCTACGTATTCAGCGGAGCCAGGAATTTTCTTTATTGATAACGCGAATGATATGACCAATGCAAAAGCATATGGACAACAAGTAGTAGCAACTAATCCTTGCGGTGAACAACCATTAGCGCCATATTCCGTATGTAATTTAGCGGCCGTTAATTTAGCCGCAGTTGCCGATAAAAGAAGGAAAAGTATTGACTTTGACAAGTTAATCCAGACGGTCAAAACTGGTGTGCGGATGCAAGATAACGTCATAGATGCAACACCATACTTCTTAGAAGAAAACAAAAAGCAAGCATTAGGGGAGCGTCGAATTGGTTTAGGTGTTATGGGCCTTCACGATCTATTAATATACTGTGAAACAGAGTATGGTTCGGAGGAAGGAAATCGACTAGTTGATAAGATTTTTGAAACGATTGCAACAACTGCATATCGCGAATCTATCGAGCTAGCAAAAGAGAAGGGGAGTTTTCCATTCCTAATTGGTGAAACAAATGAAGAAACCCAACAACTTAGAGAAAACTTTATTCAAACAGGTTTTATGAAAAAGATGCCAGAAGATATCCATCAAGATATACTGAAGTACGGCATCCGTAACTCTCACCTTCTGACGGTAGCACCAACTGGAAGTACAGGTACAATGGTTGGAGTAAGTACTGGACTTGAACCATACTTCTCCTTTTCTTATTTCAGAAGTGGTCGTCTAGGAAAATTTATGGAGGTAAAAGCTGATATTGTGCAAGAATATCTAGATAAGAACCCTGATCAAGATCCAGAACAGTTACCCCATTGGTTTGTCACAGCAATGGAACTTTCACCTGAAGCTCACGCAGATACACAATGTGTGATTCAAAAATGGGTAGATAGCTCTATTTCTAAAACAGTGAATGCACCGAGAGGGTATTCAGTTGAGGAAGTGGAAAGTGTATATCGTCGTTTGTACAAAGGGGGAGCAAAAGGCGGAACGGTGTATGTAGATGGTAGTCGTGATACACAAGTGTTAACGTTAAAAGCAGAAGATAATAGCTTTGAGGAATCGGAGACTACTTCTAATAAACCTCATGTTGTTTTGTTGGATACAGTCCATGAGCTTGAGAAAACACAAGTAACCATTGGCTCAGAGGTTGGTGACACGTGTCCGGTTTGTCGAAAAGGGACAGTGGAAGATATCGGTGGATGCAATACATGTACGAATTGTAATGCTCAATTAAAATGTGGATTATAAAGGAAAAAACGGCAGTGTACTGCCGTTTTTTTTCTATCAAATCAGATTTTCTGACTAGAAGGTTTCCTTGTCACTACGTGTAAACTAGTGTATCATTTTTATGAGAAATCACGATGAATGGAGGATTGTCATGCCAACTCCAAGTATGGAAGACTATATAGAGCAAATATACATGTTAATTGACTCCAAAGGATACGCCAGGGTATCGGATATTGCAGAAGCTTTGCAAGTTCATCCATCCTCCGTTACAAAAATGGTACAAAAGCTGGATAAAGATGAATACTTAAATTATGAAAAGTATAGAGGATTAATTCTAACTTCTAAAGGAACAAAAATAGGAAAAAGACTTGTTTATCGTCACGAATTACTAGAACAATTTCTAGAATTAATTGGAGTGGACAAGGAAAACATCTATGAAGATGTGGAAGGAATAGAACACCATTTAAGCTGGAATTCTATAGATCGTATTGGTGATCTCGTTCAGTACCTAGAAGAAAACCCTGAGAGGGTAAAAGAATTAGAAATTTATCATCGAAACAGTGAGAATAAGTAACGGTAAAAAGAAATCGAGCTCTCCTTAAAAGGAAGCTCGATTTTTTCGTTTTTGTTTGTTCCCTTCAATTACTCGTAGATGGGTAGCTTTTGGTTTCACATTTTTTCGTCTTATAAGCCGGTTTGAGGATTTTTTAGCGGCTTGAGCATACGTATTTTTTCCGTCATTCGTATATTTTGCTTTTGATTGTCTGACAGCCTTTTTGTATTTCTTCAACTCGTTGGAGGTACGATTTCTTAAGAAGAAAACGTACACAATTCCATATAGAATAGCACCAACTACCACCGTGGTTAGTAAACCTCTTACAAGAGAAGCGGTGTTGTTGACAAGTTGTGATGCAAATCCGAAAACTGCCAAGCCAATGATGACATATATAAAGAGTGTAAATTTATTACGAGACATTTAAATCCTCCTTTCCAATCGAACCCAAAACGGATACAGTCCTTTTTATTTGTATACCACTAAATAAAGAAAGAAATCATGCTTTATTTCGAAATTATATGTTTCTATAACCTTTTTATTGCAGCTTCGAATAGTAGTATGTAACAACGAGTAAGTTGAATAAAACATGTTCTGCTTTAGTGATCCTTTTCCTTTCATATGATTGCCCTTACAAGGAAAATTATTCATGATCATCAAGTGAAAAATAGGAAATAAACCTAATTATTTTCTTCCATTTTACTAAATACAGTTCACGAAGAAAAGGAGATTGGAAGTGAATTTGCGTAACAGATCGTATGAATTCTCTATGATGGGATGAAAGGACACGGAATTGGTCATGATAAAGGGTGGAGGTGTTAAAATGGAAAACAAAAAATTAGAGCAAAATAAACGAGAAAAACCTAAATCCTTGTTAACTAAATCTCTTTTGATTGGCTTTGTTGGTGGGATTCTGTGGAGTTCTCTAGGAGCTATTGCATCTTATTTTAATTTTACAACAGTTTCACCAGCTACCTTTATCCTCCATTCATGGTTAGATACACCGTGGTCGAAAGGTTGGAGTGGAGAATTAATTGCGATATTTGCAATTGGCTTGATATCGATTGCTGTGGCCTTTGTTTATTATTTGCTTTTCAAAAAAATGGTGAATATTTGGCAAAGTGCTATGTTCGGGGGAGCCTTGTGGTTCGTCGTATTCTATTTATTAAACCCAATCTTTTGGAATGTAGACAAAATGACCGAGTTATCTAGTAATACAATCGTGACGACAATTTGCTTATATTTATTATACGGGACGTTTATTGGATATTCCATTTCTTATGAATACAATGATTCACAAGCACAATCTTCATAACAAAGTACGAAAAATCGGGAAGTTATGATAAACTAGTGGGGGAAGTTAAGTGTAGCATGTAAAGGGATGGAGAAGAATTATGATGGAACGCTTACTCATATTAAATGGACCTAACTTGAATCGGTTAGGGAAAAGAGAGCCAGACATTTATGGGAAAGAAACTTTGAAGGATATAGTGGAGCAGGTGAAACGGATCTCCACTCCATTTGGAGTAGAGGTTCAAGACTTTCAATCTAATCATGAAGGGGAATTGATTGATCGACTCCATAGTCTGGATGAAAGCTATATTGGAGTTGTTTTTAACCCAGGAGCCTATACACATACTAGCATTGCACTTCGTGATGCAATTACTTCTATATCTATCCCTGTTATAGAGGTCCATATCTCGAATGTACATAAAAGAGAGGAGTTCCGACACACGTCTCTTCTTGCGCCAGTATGTATAGGACAAATAGTCGGATTAGGTGTACAAGGATACGAGCTTGCTGCTCGTGCTTTGTTGGAACGTAAATAGAAAGGATGAGTATTGATGGGGAAACTAGACAAATTAAGAAAACGTTTAAGTGAGAAAAATTTGGACGGAATTTTAATTACAAATGATAAAAACAGAAGGTATATGACAGGCTTCACTGGAACAGCAGGAGTCGTGTTAATAACCCAGGATAAGGCCATATTAATAACAGATTTCCGCTACATAGAACAAGCAACAGAGCAAGCATCAGACTATGAGATTGTGGAACATAAACAATCCATTGTCCTAGAAATTGCCGACCAAATTAATAAATTCGGATTGAAGCAAGTAGGTTTTGAAAAAGAAGATCTTACATATGCAATTTATGAATCGTATCGGGAAAAGTTAGGCGTAGATCTTGTTCCAACTAGTGGTTTGGTGGAAACATTACGCTTGATTAAGACGGAAGATGAGATTAAGATATTAAAGTCAGCAGCAGAAATTGCCGACGCTGCTTTTGATCACATTCTGACTTTTATTAAACCAGGTGTGAAAGAAATAGATGTTTCCAACGAATTAGAATTCTTCATGAGAAAACAAGGTGCTACTTCTTCTAGTTTTGATATTATTGTAGCATCTGGGAAACGTTCTGCTCTTCCACATGGGGTAGCCTCTGACAAAGAAATTCAATCCGGAGAATTAGTTACGCTTGATTTTGGAGCACTATATAAGGGATATTGTTCGGATATTACACGTACAGTGGCAGTAGGCTCTATTAATGATAAATTGAAAGAAATCTACGACATTGTATTGCAAGCACAAATAAAAGGCATGGAAGGGATTAAAGCGGGAATCACTGCAAAACAGGCAGATGCATTAACAAGAGACTACATAGAGGATAAAGGCTATGGAAGTTATTTTGGTCATTCTACTGGACATGGAATTGGTTTAGATGTTCATGAAGGACCTGGTTTATCATTCCGTTCTGAGCAAGTGCTGGAACCTGGTATGGTAGTAACCGTCGAGCCGGGTATTTATGTTGCAGATATCGGTGGCTGCCGCATTGAAGATGACACGGTTGTAACGAAAGACGGCAATGAAACATTAACCCATTCACCAAAGCAATTCATTACATTATAATTTTTAATAGGGGGAAATCGATTCATGATTTCAGTAAACGATTTTAAAACAGGATTAACAATTGAAGTAGATGGTTCTATATGGCAAGTTATTGACTTCCAACACGTAAAGCCGGGTAAAGGTGCGGCATTTGTACGTTCGAAGTTAAGAAATCTTCGTAATGGGAGTATTCAAGAGAAAACGTTCCGTGCGGGTGAAAAAGTGGCACGAGCACATATCGAAAATAGAAAAATGCAATATTTGTATGCATCTGGGGATGTCCATACATTCATGGATAATGCTTCTTACGAACAGCTTGAGCTACAAACTAGTCAAATAGAATACGAATTGAAATTTTTGAAAGAAAATATGGAAGTAAACGTCATCACATATCAAGGTGAAACGTTAGGTGTTGATCTTCCGAATAACGTGGAGCTGGAAGTAACAGAAACGGAGCCGGGTATTAAAGGAGATACAGCTAGTGGTGGAACAAAGCCTGCTACACTAGAAACAGGACTTACTGTACAGGTCCCGTTCTTCGTAAATGTTGGGGATGTTTTAGTTATTAATACAAGTGATGGTAAATACGTATCTAGAGCATAATCTCAAAAAAACCTGTTGTCGTTAACGACAACAGGTTTTTTTAGTACCGATACACGATGAACTTAAACTGAAGTAAGAAAATAGAAGACAGTCTCCGATTAGGAGACTGTCTTCTATTTTCCTTCTTACGATTCTCTAAGAATAGTCATATAACTAGACGGAGCGCATATATTGAAAGTAAAACCTTGAAGAAGACTAGCTATGGAATTGAGGGTTAGGTATGGATGGAATTTTACGGCTGTTTCCAAATGGTATAAGAGAAAAGCTAGCAAATAGAGTTGGTCATAGATGGAAGAGTTTACAAGAAATTCGATTTCGAGTCGGACAACCTATTGAATTGAATTTTGATGATAAAGAAGAGTGGCTGACAAGTCTTCGACCGAGTGAGCACGATGCGACATTCCTATTAAATCAGTTAAGTGAATTTTCCTTATATCGAATGGAGGAAGAACTACGCCAAGGTTTTATTACAATCGAAGGAGGTCATCGTGTTGGCCTCGCTGGAAAAGTAAATACATCCAATGGTTCTGTTCATGCCATTCGACATATTGCATCGTTTAATATTCGGATTGCTAAAGAAAAAATAGGGGTCGCCAAACCATATATTCCATATTTGTATGATCCTAAAACCAATCGATATCAAAGTAGTTTAATCATTGGTCCTCCTCAAACAGGTAAAACGACGCTTCTAAGAGATATCGCAAGATTGATTTCAACAGGATGGGATGCTAAACGTCCAATGAAAACCGGGATAATTGATGAGCGTTCTGAAATTGCTGGTAGCATCAAGGGGGTTCCACAGCACCAATTAGGAGTTCGAACGGATGTAATGGATGCTTGTCCTAAAGCGGAAGGCATGATGATGATGATTCGATCTATGTCTCCTGATGTGTTAGTAGTCGATGAAATCGGTAGTGAGAAAGATGTACAAGCACTTATGGAAGCTGTCTTTGCAGGTGTGCAAATTGTCTGTAGTGTACATGGACAAGACTTAAGAGATATTCAAAGGCGTCCTTCATTAAAACCACTGTTTGAGCAAGGCGCATTTGAACGTTTTGTATTATTAGATGGAAGGCACAAGCCAGGTTCTGTGGAATACATTCTAAACGCTAAAGGAGAAAATATATGGAAGAAAATGAGGTGCAGTCAACATGAAATGGATTGGAGCACTTCTTCTGTTAAGCGCTACGACATGGGTCGGGTTTGAATTTGCTCGAAAATTAAATGAAAGACCTAAGCAAATTAGGCAGCTAAAGAATGCTCTACAAATATTGGAAGCTGAAATATTATACGGTCAGACACCAATTATTGAAGCTTGTGCCACTGTTTCCAAACAGTTACCAAAGCCTGTTTCTTGGTTTTTTGCAAGCTTTAGTAAAGATTTGCGAAAGCAATCCGGAGACTTATATGAAGTGTGGCAAGCGAATATGAATCGGTTCTGGCCATTCGCTTCGCTTGGCAAGAATGAACGAGAAATTTTAGAGCAATTCGGTCGTACGTTAGGCCAACATGATTTTTCACAACAACAGAAGCACATCCATTTGGCTTTAACTCATTTAGATCGAGAGTTAGAGGAAGCAATAGACTACCAATATCGTTATAGCAAGATGGCAAAAAGTTTAGGTGTTCTTACTGGATTACTTGTCATACTACTCTTGATTTAGGAAGGAAAGGAGTAGAGTTGAATGCTCGGTGATGCTTCAATTTTATTTCAAATAGCAGGCATTGGAATTATCGTCGCGATGATTCACACGATTTTAAAACAGATGGGGAAAGAGGAAATTGCTCAGTTTGCAACGTTGGTTGGATTTATTATTGTTTTGGTCATTGTAATTGATGGTATAGCAGATTTGTTCCAGCAAATAAAATCTGTATTTCTATTCCAGGGGTAATCAAATGGAAATCTTTCAAATCGTTACGATAGCTATTGTCACAAGTTTACTTGTACTTATTCTCAAGGAACAAAAATCTACTATGGCATTCTTTCTAATTTTATTAACAGGGATTTTCATCTTTGTCGTTGTTATAGAACATATTGCTCATATTTTTGAACTCATTCAACAGCTTGGGGTAAAAGCGAATGTAGATGGAATGTATATTGAAACTATACTTAAGATTATTGGAATTGCTTACATCGCAGAGTTTGGAGCTCACTTAACAAGAGATGCTGGTTTAAGTTCGATTGCCGCCAAAATTGAATTAGCCGGAAAAGTATTTATCTTAGTTCTAGCAGTACCTATTTTAACAGCAGTGATTGAAACCATCTTAGGATTTTTACCTGCCTAGACTTGGAAGGGAGCAGGAATACGTGCATGAAGGGATTTTGGAAAGGTTTATTTATCATCGTAGTAGCAGTCATTGTGTTTCATAGCCATCCGTCATCAGTAATGGCTACCCCATCGCAAGAAGAATCAGCAATCCAAGAACTTGATCAAATCTCCTTTGAGAAAGTCCGGACATATTGGGATCATGTTGTAAATGAATACGGTGGATATTTGCCAGGCTTACAAAAAGAAAGCCTAATGGAGGTTTTACAAAGCAAGGATGACATTTCGATAAAAGATTGGTTATACGGAATGTTAAAGTACTTGTTCCATGAAATTATCGTGAATGGGAAGTTACTTGGCACGTTAATCATGCTTACGTTATTTAGTGTCTTGCTACAAACGCTACAATCCTCATTTGATAACAAAAATGTAAGTAAAGTCGCGTATGCCATCGTTTATCTTGTTTTAATCGCAATCGCACTTAACAGCTTTCACCTTGCTGCTGATTATGCAAAGAATGCTATCGATACGATGAGTAGTTTTATGATCGCATTACTGCCTCTAATGTTAGGGTTAATGGCTACTTTTGGAAATGTCATTGCTGTTTCCTTTTTCCACCCGGTTATTGTGTTTTTGATTCATATAAGTGTGGTTCTTGTGTCCAATGTGGTCATTCCTTTGTTCTTTTTATCAGCCTTACTAAACATTGTGAGTACTATAAATGAACAATACAAGGTGACACAACTAGCTAATCTGTTTAAAAATGTCGGTCTAGGATTGCTGGGATTATTTTTAACGATCTTTCTTGGAGTGATTTCTGTTCAAGGTGCAGCTAGTGCGGTTCAAGATGGCGTCGCCATGAAAACGGCAAAGTTCGTAACAGGTAACTTTATTCCGGTAGTTGGACGAATGTTTACAGATGCAGCCGATACCGCATTAACGGCATCATTGCTCTTAAAAAATGCAGTAGGCATCGTTGGTGTCATAATTATTGGAGGACTAGCGCTTTTTCCAGCTATTAAAGTCTTTTCTGTGGCATTCATTTATAAGTTATCCTCTGCCTTATTACAACCGATTGGTAATGGTCCAATTATTACGTGCTTGGATATCATTAGTAAACATATTCTTTACATTTTTGCCGGCTTATTAGTAGTTACCTTTATGTTCTTTTTAGCTATTGTCATTATGGTAGCCTCTAGTAACCTAACTTTGATGCTTAGGTAGGTGATTTAACTTTGCAGTATATCGTAGATTGGGTAACCCAAATCATTCTTTTTCTATTAATTGCTATGGTCATTGATCTACTACTGCCTAATTCATCAATGCGAAAGTATATAAGAGTTGTAGTAGGTCTCCTCTTAATTTTAATCTTTCTAAAGCCTGTATTTTCCCTATTGAAAGTTGATACAGACCAGATGCTACGCGAGGTGATGCCGATTATGGATACTACAAATGAAGAAGAAAGTATGAAAAATTCAATAGAATTGAAGAAAAAAGAAATACAAGCCTCTCAACGTGCATATATTTTAGATAAGATGGCTGTCCAAATGAAAAATAGTGTACAAGAGGAGTTGAAACAAGACTATGGTGTAGCGATTTCTGAAGTGAATCTCGTAATGGATCCAGAAGCAACTGAATTAAATCAGAAAACATTAAATCAAGTAGAGGTAACTCTTTTACAAGAGGCTGCTTCACCAGGACAGCAAAAATCCATAGAGGAAGTTGTGATCGATGTGGGAGAAGAGGCGGAACTTCCGGAGGACCGGGCGGAACTGCCATCCGATGACATCAAGCATTTCTTAACAGAGAAATGGGAGCTTCAAGAAAGTAAGCTAATTCTTTCATGGGAGGGAGGGCTAGAATGAAGAAATTACTCGATAGACTTCTTTCTACATTAAAAAATGAAGATGGCGGAAAACCCAACAAGCTTGGCTATGTATTGGTTATTGCCCTTTTCGGCCTACTACTAATAATTGTAAGTAATTTGTTTCAAAGTGAAGCAAGAAGTGGCGAAGAACTTCCAGAGTTATCATCCAAGGAACCTAGCCAAACGGAAAGCGAAACGTTACTCCAAAAGGATGATTCCTCTAAGAGTAGTATAGGTACTGAACTTGAGGCTGGATATGAAAAGGATTTGGAAGCGTTGCTAAACAAAATTCAAGGAATCTCTGATGCGGAGGTAATGGTCAACTTAGATTCCACTAAAAAGAAAGTTTATGAAACAAACTTAGTCATTGGTACACAGAAGACGGAAGAGCTTGACCAAAACGGTGGGGAGCGTTCGATTGAAGATCAAACGAGAGAAGAACAGACTGTAATCGTGCGCCAAGGAGATAAAGAAGTACCACTTTTAGTACAGACAAGAAAACCAGATGTTAGAGGGGTCTTGATTGTTGCTAAAGGTGTTGAGAATATTGAGCTGAAACAGTGGGTGGTCGAAGCAGTTTCACGAGTACTCGATGCCCCACCTCATATCATTTCAGTGATGCCGAAAAACAAATGAGGAGGAATTTAACGTGCTAAAAAAACAAACGATTTGGTTATTAACAATGTTAAGTCTTATGATTGTATTGAGTGTTTATTACATGAGTTCGCCATCTGGGGATCAATTGACACTCCTTACGGATAACGATAATGGAGAAACAGCTATTGCTGATCCAAGTTCAGACGAAGCTTCTGGGGAGAAAGGAACAGGAGATACTACAGGTACAGAAATGACAGATTCTGAATTATTTACATCGATCCGAATGGAAATAACAGAACAAAGAAGCGAAAAAAGAGCTCAATTAGAAGAAGTAGTAGCGTCAAGCTCTTCTACTACAGAAGAAAAGAATAAAGCGATGGAAGAAATGGACCAGCTCGAAGCTATGGAAGCAAAAGAAAAAATTCTAGAGGAATCTATAATGGCTGAAAATGGATACGAGGATGTGCTAGTTCGCTCAGAAGATGGAGAAGTTTTTGTTCAGGTAAGAGCGGAAGAGATGAGTAAAACAGAAGCAAACAACATCATTAAAATGGTGGAAGACGAATTTGGGCGTGTACCAGTAGAAGTTAAATATCACTCTGTATCCTAAGCACATTTATTAATGTCTCAGAAGGATTTTCCTTTTGAGACATTTTTCAGTTTTAAATCCTAGTATCCATTGATTCAATGGGTGAACAGTTGCAGTTTTTTAATCCTTCTCGTAAAATGTTGTCAGGAGTTATTAGTACCTGTTATTAAATTAGCGAAGGGGTGCAGGAATAAAATGCTAACCGTAAAAGAAATTCAGGAGCTTATTCAATTAATTGATCATTCATCGATCGATGAGTTTACGTTCGAAACAAATGAGGCGAAGGTGTCTCTTAAAAAGAATAGTCCGGCAACACAAACGGTGGTTTCAGAACCAGTAGTACATAATGTAGCCACACCACAACCTGCTTCACCAACACAAGCAGTGGAACAAACAGCCACACAACAGCCGGCAAAAAATGAAGCAAGTGAACAAGAACAAGTTGCGTACGATTATGAAATTGTGTCACCGATGGTAGGAACGTTCTATAGTTCTCCAAATCCAGAGAGTGATGTGTTTGTTAAAAAGGGAGATAAAGTAACTTCCGATACAGTGGTTTGTATTGTAGAAGCGATGAAGCTTTTTAATGAAATTGAAGCAGACGTTGAAGGTGAAATTGTGGAAGTATTAGTTGGTAATGGTGAGCTTGTGGAGTACGGTCAGCCATTATTCAGAGTAAAAGCGTAGTAAGGGGATGACAACTTGATTAAGAAAGTATTAATAGCCAATCGTGGGGAAATAGCGGTTCGTGTTATCCGTGCTTGTAAGGAGCTAGGCTTGGAAACGGTGGCTGTTTATTCGGAAGCGGATCAAGATTCTCTCCATGTTCAGATAGCTGACGAAGCGTATTGTATCGGTCCTAAATTAAGTAAGGATAGTTATTTAAATTACACAAATATTATGAGTGTGGCCACGTTAACAGAAGTGGATGCGATTCATCCGGGCTACGGTTTTTTGTCGGAAAACGCTGATTTCGCAGAAATATGCAAGGAATGTAATATTACATTTATCGGTCCTAGTGCGTATGCTATTCAAAAGATGGGGACAAAGGATGTTGCCCGAGATACGATGCGTGAGGCAGGCGTTCCAATCGTACCTGGTTCGAATGGGATTATCGCAGATGTGGAAGAAGGGAAACGTGTGGCCCAAGAGATTGGGTATCCTGTCATTATTAAAGCAACTGCTGGCGGTGGTGGAAAAGGAATTCGTGTAGCACGTTCGGAAGAGGAACTTGAAAAAGGAATTCGTGTGACACAGAAGGAAGCGGAAACTGCGTTTGGTAATCCAGGAGTGTACTTAGAAAAATTCATTGAAGATTTTAGACATATTGAAATTCAAGTTTTGGCAGATAATCATGGCAATGTGGTTCATTTAGGAGAACGTGATTGTACTATTCAAAGAAGACTTCAAAAATTGATTGAAGAAACGCCATCACCAGCTATTAATCCAGAAATACGAGCTAAAATGGGAGACGCTGCGGTGAAAGCAGCGAAAGCAGTGGAGTATTCTGGAGCTGGCACGATTGAATTTATCTTTGATAAGAAGCAGCAATCGTTCTACTTTATGGAAATGAACACTAGAATCCAAGTAGAACACCCCGTTACAGAGATGGTAACAGGAATTGATTTAATCAAAGAACAAATTAAAGTGGCGAACAATGAAGTGCTTTCCTTTACACAAGACGATATTACCTTTAATGGCTGGGCAATCGAATGTCGTATCAATGCTGAGAATCCATTCAAGAACTTTATGCCATCTGCAGGAAAAATTGATATGTACCTTCCTCCGGGTGGTTTTGGGGTCCGTATTGATTCTGCTGCTTATCCGGGATATTCGATTCCACCGTATTATGATTCAATGATTGCGAAGCTTATTACCCATGCCCCAACTAGGGAAGAAGCTGTAAAACGAATGAAACGTGCATTAGACGAGTTTGTAATTGAAGGAATTTCGACAACGATTCCATTCCATAGAAAAGTATTATCTCATCCGGTATTTATTGATGGAGATTTTAATACAAAATTCTTAGAGAAATATACTATAATGGATAGTGAATAAATGTTAGGGAGTGAAACGGGATGAGCGACGGTACATTAATTAATGTAAGTGAAGATTCCAGTCTAGGAAATGTAGAAATTGCTCCTGAAGTTATCGAAGTCATTGCAGGGATTGCAACGACAGAAGTTTCTGGTGTGGCAGCTACTAGAGGAACATTTGTGACAGGTGTCGCAGAACGCTTCGGTAAGAAATCACACGGTAAAGGAATAAAAGTTGAATTATCAGAAGACGGCGTTCTTATCGATGTCTACGCTGTTTTAGAGTTTGGTTCGGTCATACACGAGGTGGCGCAAAAAGTTCAGTCCAATGTACGACAAGCATTGAAAAATATGACAGGACTCAAAATTAAAGAAATCAACGTGCATGTAGTCGGTATTCAAACAGAAAAAGAAGGATCAGCTGAATAATAGAAAACCGGATGAGGCAATGTCTTATCCGGTTTTTTGTGTACATTCCATCGTTTTTTTCTACGCACTCTTTCGATTTGGGCTATTTCGTTGCAAAAAAGTTACATGTATGAGGAGGAAAAGAAGTATTAGGAATAGGTAATTAATAGATTATAGAAATAGAACGTGTTATGATTTGAAACAGATACTAACTAAAGGAGAATGAACATGAAACGACGAGCAGCCAGAGAAAAAGCATTTCAAGTACTTTTTCAGATGGATATCAACGATGTAGATCCGAAAGAAGCGTTGGATCATGTCTTAGATGAAGCAAAACCAGATGAATTTTTGACAAACATAGTGTTCGGAGTCGTGGAGCATAAGGAAGAGATTGACCAAAAAATCTCCGACAATCTAGAAAATTGGACCATTCAAAGGTTAGCTTCTGTCGAACGGACATTACTTCGTATTGCCACCTTTGAGCTATTTCATGGCGAAGATGAAACGCCTCAAGGAGTTATTATTAACGAAGCGGTGGAAATAGCAAATGAATATGGGGATGATAAATCTGGCAAATTTATCAACGGCGTACTCTCAAAAATTATTCAATAGGGGATGAGAAATATGTCAGCTGAAATTATCTATGGAAGTGAACTATCTGCAGAATTAAAAGAAAAAATGAAAAAAGAAGTGGACGAGCTTCATAATAAACGTATCTTTCCAAGCCTTACTGTAGTTCTTATTGGGGAAAATCCAGCTTCACAATCTTACGTACGTGGAAAACAAAAAGCTGCGGCGCAAGTCGGAGTAGACTC
Source organism: Radiobacillus deserti (assembly GCF_007301515.1). Taxonomy (GTDB): domain Bacteria; phylum Bacillota; class Bacilli; order Bacillales; family Amphibacillaceae; genus Radiobacillus; species Radiobacillus deserti. The sequence continues at coordinate 1,962,867 of NZ_CP041666.1, read as the reverse complement.
TGATTTAATAGAGCTTCCTTCCACAACCACCCAAGATGAATTATTACAGCTTATTGGACGTTTAAATAAGGATCCTAAGGTACATGGAATTCTTGTTCAATTACCACTTCCAGATCAAATCAATGAACAAGTTATTATTGAAGCAATTGATCCATCGAAAGATGTGGATGGTTTCCACCCTATTAATATTGGAAGAATGATGGCGGGTAAAGATACGTTTTTACCATGTACACCATTTGGGATTATTACGATGCTAAAATCTAGAAATATTGAGATTTCCGGGAAACATGCGGTTGTAATTGGAAGGAGTAATATTGTAGGGAAACCAGTAGGTCAATTATTGTTGAATGAAAATGCTACCGTTACTTATTGTCATTCCCGCACCAATAATATGAAAGACCATACATTACAAGCAGATATCTTAATTGTTGCAGTCGGTAAAGAGCATTTTGTTACGGCTGATCATGTAAAAGAGGGTGCAGTAGTCATTGATGTCGGGGTTAACCGTATGGAGAACGGTAAACTGACTGGAGATGTAGATTTTGATTCCGTTAAAGAAAAGGCTTCTTTCTTAACACCCGTTCCTAAAGGGGTCGGACCGATGACTATTACTATGTTACTACATAACACAATTAAAGCGGCTAAGCTACTTTCTTAACCTTGTCCGAAATGCAAAAACGTCGGTTGGGAAGGGGGAGGAAAATTGAGTGATCGCTATCTAACGGTAAGTGCATTAACGAAATATATTAAACGAAAGTTTGAGATGGATAAGCATTTGAAGAAAGTATATTTAAAAGCAGAAATCTCAAATTTTACCCGTCACAGTAGAGGACATATGTACCTTACGTTAAAGGATGATAAATCACGAATACAGGCGGTTATGTTTGCAAGTCAAAATCGTTTTTTGAAATTTAAACCAGAGAATGGAATGAATGTACTCATTATTGGGGAGGTTTCCATTTACGAGCCTCAAGGTCAGTATCAACTTTATATACATAGTATGGAACCAGACGGCATCGGAGCTCTTTATCTAGCTTACGAGCAACTAAAGGAAAAGCTCACTTCTGAAGGCTTATTTGACCCAGCTAAAAAGAAACCTATCCCTAATTTCCCTAAACAAATCGGGGTGATTACCTCTCCAACAGGAGCAGCAATCCGAGATATCATTACTACAGTTCGACGAAGGTATCCGATAGTTAAACTTTCTATTCTCCCAGTTATGGTTCAAGGTGATTCTGCTGCTACCTCAATAGAAAAGGCTATCTATAAAGCAAATCAACTTGGTGGCTTTGATGTTCTGATTGTTGGACGTGGTGGGGGCTCGATTGAGGAACTATGGAGCTTTAACGAAGAGCGTGTTGCAAGAGCAATTGCTGCCTCTGAGATTCCAATTATTTCTGCTGTCGGACATGAAACAGATTTTACTATTAGTGATTTTGTAGCGGACATGCGTGCACCTACACCTACAGGAGCTGCGGAAATCGCAGTTCCATCTCAAGAAGAGTTAAAAGAAAAACTTGGTTCCTATAGAAAGGCGTTAGGGAGATTACTTCAGAACCGAATGGTTCAAGCAAAAGAAAAACTATCTCGAGCTAACAAATCGTATGCGTTTCGTTACCCTGAACAATTGCTTAAACAAAAAGAACAAGAATTAGATCGAACGGTAGATGCTTTGAAGAAGGCACTAGGAGATATGAACGAGAAAAAAAGCTATAATTATGAGCATCTGCAAAAACGACTCATACAAACAAGTCCACAAAAACGAATTGCAGAAAATCGGAAGCAATTGAGGGAAACAATGAGTCGGACAAGTCGAGTTTTCCAAAGGATTCAAGCAGAAAAACAGAACAATTTTTCTACGTTACTTGATAAGCTTTCTATATTAAACCCTTTACATACAATGAAGAGGGGTTATTCGATTTCATACAAGGAAGATGGACGTGTAATTAGCACCACCAAACAAGTAAACCCAGGTGAGCATATTCATGTGAAGCTACAGGATGGTGTATTGGATTGTCAAGTCTGGGGGTTAGAGGAGGAACTAGAACACGATGGAAGAAAAGAATGAACTATCCTTTGAAGAAGCAATGGTCCAATTAGAAGAGATAGTAGAAAAGCTTGAAGAAGGGGACGTTCCATTAGAAAAAGCAATTGAATATTACCAAGATGGAATGAAACTGTCTAAGCTATGTAATGAAAAACTTACGAAAGTAGAAAAACAAATGGAACAAATCATGAATGAGCATGGTGAATTTGTACCATTCACAGCACAGGAGGAAGAGTAGTGAGTGAGTTAAAGAATTATTTATCACAAAAACAAATACTCTTTAACGATCACATTACTCAACAGTTGAAAACCTTAACCCATTCTAATTCCTTAAGACAAGCAATGGAATATTCCGTAACTGTAGGTGGTAAGCGAATCCGACCGATTTTATTGCTGGCGAGTTGTGAGGCCTTTGGAGGACAAGAAGAAAAGGCGCTTCAAGTTGCAGCAGCTTTAGAAATGATTCATACGTATTCTTTAATCCATGACGACTTACCAGCTATGGATAATGATGATTTTCGAAGAGGAAAGGCAACGAATCATAAGGTGTTTGGAGAAGCTACTGCAATTCTTGCAGGAGATGGTTTACTTACCTATAGCTTTGAATTAATCACAAAGGATCAACAATTAACAGATAAGCAAAAAGTGTACATTCTGTTGGAATTAGCGAATGCAAGTGGTCCAAATGGAATGGTTGCAGGACAGCTTTTGGACATGGAAGCAGAAAATAAAGAATCTTCTCTTAAAGAACTCGAGCTAATCCACAGTTTAAAAACCGGTAAGCTTTTACAATTTGCCGTAAAAATTGGGGCTTATTTAGGCGGGGCTAATCCAGAACAAATTCATCAGATGGAGAAGTTCGGTTATTATTTAGGTTTAATCTTTCAAGTACAAGATGATATCTTAGATGTAACAGGAGATGAAAACAAAATAGGAAAACCTGTCGGAAGCGATGAAACGAATTATAAGAGCACGTATCCGAAGCTATTAGGATTAGATGGTGCTATGAAACAAAAGGATGCCTACCATCAACTTGCTGTGGAAGCTTTAGAAACGGCTGGTGTGGAAGGGTCTCTATTGCGTGAATTAACCGATTATTTGGGGAATAGAGACTATTAGGTAAAGGGGAATATCCATTGAGGATTTAATGGAAGTATGATATATTATGTAGTACAAAAGGAATGGTGCAGTATTCTAGTCAGTCCTCCGTTTCTGAAGGCGGGCCTAAAAATCCGCCAAAGGGCACATCGATGAAGTTCCTTGTGCTGGCTTGAGGCGCCCAGCCTTGGGTTAGTGCTGGGAGTTAAGGTTGCAGGGCGATCCACAAAGGCATGTGGGCGAGGACCCTGCTTCCGCGGAGGCCCATCTCTGTGGAAAAATCTAATCCTAGATGATCCATGGAATGGGGTATGAACCTGTGTGATAGGGAGAGCTTTTCTAGAAAAGCGTATCTCTATCTGCAGCGTAGCCTGCCTTGAGTGGAACAGAGGGGATTATGGCATAAAATGTCTAATTAGATGGCCACTAATTCGGACATTTCTCTTTACCATATGAAATCTGTTCTGCAAAAGAGGCTAAGAAGCGGTTAAAGGCTGTTGAGGAAATCTCCTAGACTGTTCTGGAAAGGACATCGTATAGGGATTATAGTACGGACTAAGTGGTAATCCAGTCCAACTTTCGGAGACGGAGTTGAGTCAGGCTTAAAGGGGAACCGCCAGAATGGTGACATTCGGTGCTTGACTGGGAAAACCTACTGGACCTAAGCCGTAATTTTCACCTGTACGATGACCATTCCCTTTCTACATACGGTACAATATTAATGTAAATAGAGGGGTTTATGAAAAGTCAGATTAAACGATCGTTTAAATTCAGTATTAGTATCGCCGTTATCACGTTTGTGCTAGCGGCTATTTTTTCAGTTATATCATCCTCCATGCTTAGTGACCTAATGTGGATACTTGGACTGTTAATCGTGTTTCTCATCGTATTGGTAGGCGTTCTGTTTGATATGCTTGGAACAGCGTCTGCAGCTGCTGATGAGCCTCCTTTTCATGCGATGGCTGCAGAAAAAGTTTTTGGTGCCAAGCAAGCTATTACCATTGTTCGAAATGCGGAACGGGTCGCTAGCTTCTGTAATGATGTCATTGGGGACATCTCTGGGATTGTCAGTGGTACTGCTTCCGCAATTGTTGTGCTGCAGTTAGCAAACGGATTTGGACAATCAGAGGGTTCCTCCGTTCATTTAGTTATTTCTGTTTTGTTAACCAGTTTAGTAGCAGCGCTTACAGTTGGTGGAAAGGCGATGGGGAAATACTTTGCGATCCATTCTTCCACCCAAATCATCTTTTTTGCTGGTAAAATAGTTGCTTTTATAGAAGAAAAATTTAAAATAAAGATATTGCCATCTGAGAAGAAGAAGGAAGCAAGAAAATCCTAACAAAAAGGGGAGGAATCCCACCCATGGATCTTACAAATATTAAAGACCCAGCATTTTTAAAGAATCTTTCCGATGATGAATTGAAAGAACTAGCAGCAAAAATCAGAGAATTTTTAATTCATAAACTTTCTGTAACAGGCGGACATCTTGGAGCAAACTTAGGAGTAGTTGAATTAACGATTGCCCTACATAAACACTTTAATAGTCCAAAGGATAAATTTGTTTTTGATGTTGGGCATCAATCCTATATTCACAAAATACTAACCGGAAGAACGAGTGACTTTGATACGTTACGTCAGTATAAAGGAATGAGTGGATTTCCAAAGAGAGCAGAAAGTGAGCATGATATCTGGGAAACCGGACATAGTTCTACATCTTTATCTGCCGCTATGGGTATGGTTTTAGCTAGGGACCTAAAAGGAGAGGACCATTTTGTAGTGCCGATTATTGGAGATGGAGCACTAACTGGTGGAATGGCATTAGAAGCTTTAAATCACATTGGTCACGAAAAGAAAAACATCATTGTTATTCTGAACGATAATGAAATGTCGATTGCCGCTAACGTAGGAGCATTGCACAACGCACTCGGACGTATGCGAAGTGCAGGAAAGTATCGAAAAATGAAAGATGAACTGGAATTACTTCTGAAAAAGATTCCTGCGGTTGGAGGCAAGCTTGCAAACACTGTAGAACGAGTGAAGGACAGCATGAAGTACTTTATGGTTCCAGGTATGCTTTTTGAAGAGTTTGGATTTACGTATTATGGCCCAGTAAACGGTCATGATTTTGATGATTTGCAAGAAAATTTACAATATGCAAAGAAGACAGAAGGTCCTGTACTCGTGCACGTTATGACCCAAAAAGGGAAAGGCTATGTGCATGCGGAAACCGACCAAAAAGATAAGTGGCATGGTGTTGGACCGTACAAAATTGAATCTGGTGAGAAGATTAAAAAAGCGGATGCGCCACCAGCATGGAGTCAGGTGGTTAGTGATACGCTTGTTCAAGTTGCGAAAGAAGACAAGCGTGTTTCCGTTATCACTCCAGCCATGATTTTAGGCTCGAAGCTGGAAAATTTTCAAAAAGCTTTTCCTGATCGATTATTTGATGTTGGAATTGCAGAGCAACACGCTACAACACTTGCAGCTGGTTTAGCCACTCAAGGTATGAAACCGTTTTTAGCTATCTATTCTACTTTTTTACAACGTGCCTATGATCAGCTCGTTCATGATGTATGTCGCCAAAATCTAAACGTTGCATTTGGAATTGACCGATCGGGGTTAGTTGGAGCTGATGGCGAAACACATCACGGTGTGTTTGATATTTCCTTTTTACGACATCTACCAAATCTCGTTTTAATGATGCCGAAGGACGAAAATGAAGGACAACATATGGTGTACACTTCTCTACAATATAACGATGGACCCATTGCGGTACGATATCCAAGAGGAAATGGGTTAGGTGTGGCGATGGATACCGAATTAAAGGAAATTCCGATCGGGACATGGGAAGTGCTAAAAGAAGGAAAAGATTTAGTCGTCTTAACTTTTGGAACGACAATCCCAATGGCTTTGGAAGCTAGTCAGGAGCTAGAGGACAAGGGAATCTCCGTAAAAGTTGTCAATGCAAGATTTATTAAACCATTAGACGAACTAATGCTTCATCATTTGATGACCGAAGGATTGCCAATCCTCACTGTAGAAGAAGCAATTTTAAAAGGTGGCTTTGGAAGTGCTATTCTAGAGTTTGCCGAAGAGCATGACTACAAAGGTCAGCGTATAAAACGAATCGGTATTCCAGATAAATATATTGAACATGGTTCCGTGAAAGAATTATTAAAAGAAGTGAACATCACTAAAGAAGCAATACATGATGAAGTGATGAACATGCTTCCAAGTAAAAAGCAAAGGGCCTGATTGAATGGGTAAAAAAGTACGATTGGACGTATTGCTGGTTGAACGGCAATTAATCGAAACAAGAGAAAAAGCAAAACGTTCGATAATGGCCGGATTAGTATATTCTGAATCAGAACGTCTTGATAAACCTGGAATGAAAGTGGATGAAGACATTCCATTACTGGTAAAAGGAAATCTAATCCCCTATGTCGGCCGTGGTGGACTAAAGCTAGAAAAGGCATTGGATGTATTCAACATACAAGTACAAGATAAAATTATGGTAGACATTGGTTCTTCAACCGGTGGATTTACGGATTGTGCACTCCAAAATGGGGTCAAGCTTTGCTACGCAATAGATGTTGGTTATAATCAACTGGACTGGAAATTGAGAAACGATCCTAGAGTTGTTGTTATGGAGCGAACAAATTTTCGTTATGTAACACCTGACCAATTAACGGAAGGAATACCTAACTTTGCATCGATTGATGTGTCCTTTATTTCCCTTCGTTTGATATTACCTGTATTGACTACTATATTGGATGAAGATAGTGACGTCGTCGCGTTAATAAAACCACAATTTGAAGCAGGAAAAGAACAAGTGGGTAGAAAAGGGATTGTCAGAGATGTTAAAGTCCACAAGGAAGTGCTTACATCCATTCTTTCTTTTGCTGAAGCAAAGGGATTTCAAACGCGAGATTTAACCTTTTCGCCAATTACAGGCGGGGATGGAAATATTGAATTTCTCGTCCATTTATATTGGGGAGCAAAAAAAGAAGGAAAAACGGTGACAGATGTCGAAATGGACGATGTAGTTCAACTGGCACATGCTACACTTCATAATGCAGGCTAATGGCTACTACAAAGTAGCCATTTCTTCTATGTCAGTGGGAAGGTGGAACGGAGGGATTCGGTGAGTAAAGCTCAACGTCATATAAAAATAAGAGAATTGATTACACAACATAATATTGAAACACAGGATGACTTGGTCGATGAACTTAGAAATCTTGGCTATAATGTTACGCAGGCAACCGTTTCAAGGGATATAAAAGAATTACATCTCGTGAAAGTACCAATGGCAGACGGCAGATACAAGTATAGCTTGCCTGCAGACCAACGCTTTAATCCTTTAGAAAAACTCAGAAGATTAATTATGGACGCGTTTATTAAAATTGATACCGCAAGCCACTTTATCGTATTGAAAACATTACCAGGTAATGCGAACGCTGTTGGAGCGTTAATTGATCATCTCGATTGGGATGAAATACTAGGTACGATATGTGGAGATGATACGATTTTAATTATTTGTCGTACGGAAGTAGAAGCAGAAACCATTAAAGAACAACTATTGGACATGCTTTAATACACAAATTTTTAGTTATGGCTTTTTGTCTTCATATGTTATGGACAAGTGGGAGAGGTGTTCTTTTGTGTTAACAGAATTATCGATTAAAGACTTTGCGATTATTGATTCCTTGTCGATTACTTTTAAAGAAGGTCTAACCGTGATGACTGGAGAAACAGGTGCGGGAAAATCCATCATAATTGATGCTGTGGAGCTTTTGACTGGTGGACGAGGATCTGTGGAATTTGTTCGTTACGGATCTAATAAGGCGGAAATCGAAGGCTTATTTATCGTGGAAGATGGACAACATCCTATTTTCAAAAAAGCAATGCACTTAGGAATCGATATAGAAAATGAAGACGGGATGATTGTACTTAGTCGGACGATAACCTCTTCTGGAAAAAGTATTTGTAGAGTCAATGGAAAACTGGTTACACTAGCAATTTTAAAAGAATTAGGGAAATCATTAATTGACATACATAGCCAACATGAAACACAATCCCTTATGGATTCAGATCGCCATATTGAATTGTTAGATCTATATAGTCGAGAAGAGTTTCTTCCTGTACTGGAGGAGTATCACGATTTATTTTATAAATTAGAAGCCTTAAAAAAACGATATACCTCTTTAAGCGATAACGAAAAAGAAATGGCGCAACGATTGGATCTTTTACGTTTTCAATTAAATGAAATTCAAGCAGCAGAATTGGATCCTGCAGAAGATGAACAGCTTGTGGAAGAGAGGAACAAGCTCGTCAACTTTGAGAGAATCTTCCAAGGACTCCAAGACGCCTATCAAGCTTTGTACGGGGAACAAAAAGCCTTAGATTGGTTATCCGTGGCTTTGAATGGCTTGGAATCTGCAGGAGAGCATGATGAAACCGTAAAAGCCAAAAAAGAAGAGTTTTCGAATCATTATTATTTGATCGAAGAAATGACGTACGAGCTACGCAATCAACTGGATCAATTAGAATTTGATCCAGATCGTTTAAATGTGATTGAATCAAGGTTAAATGAAATACAAAACCTAAAAAAGAAATATGGTCACACCGTAACTGAAATTCTAGAGTATGCGATTGACATTGAAGAAGAATTGGATCAAATAGAGAATAGAGATTCGCATCTTACTCGACTAAAGAAAGAAATAAAAGAGCTTGCACACGACACGTATTTAGAAGCAGAGCAGCTACATAACTTAAGGGAAGAAGCTGCTGGTCAATTAACAGAAGCAATATTAAGAGAATTAAAAGATCTTTATCTTGAAAAAGCATCTTTTGCTGTCGATATTCAAAAACGACAAGCAAAGGAATCGGATGTAGTGGATTTAGAAATACCGGCGCATTTAACTCCGAATGGTTTTGACATCGTTAAATTTTTGATCACAACAAATCCTGGTGAGCCATTAAAAGAAATTTCAAAAGTGGCATCAGGAGGAGAATTATCTCGAATTATGCTGGCACTCAAAAAAATTTTTTCCAAGCATCAAGGAGTTACTAGTGTGATTTTCGACGAGGTAGATACCGGTGTGAGTGGACGAGTAGCACAAGCGATTGCAGAAAAAATCTATGGCATTTCATCTGGCTCTCAAGTGTTATGCATTACGCACTTACCACAAGTAGCATCTATGGCAGATACCCATCTCCTTATTGAAAAACGTGTGGACAACAATCGAACAAGTACAGAATTAAAAGAGTTATCTTCTGAAATGAAAGTGGAAGAAATAGGTCGGATGATCACAGGTACGGAAATGACGGAAACTACCAAGCAACACGCGAAAGAACTATTAAGTTTAGCACATAAGTTTAAGGAATCTCATCAATACTAAAATCACCCAATTGGGTGATTTTTTTCTACACAGAAGAATTTGAATTTATGCACATCTTTTCCCTTTCCAGCAGAGGAAATGATACCCCCAATTTCTCATCTTTGCAGGGTTTAAAAACCTTCCATTACGTACAAATTAGGATTACAGAAAAAAGTTAAAAGTATGGGTTAGGAATGAGGAGAGTGTAGATATGAACAAACGTAAAATCCGAAATGGCATAGGAATTTTACTCCTTGTGACTTTCCTGTCAATTCCATTTATTACACCAATACAGAATTATCTTTCTATACCGAATGAAATTAACACCGTTGATAGTAGTTCACCGATAGCCGTGCCTACAATGGGGGATGGAGTAGAAATAAAAGAAGAAGATAGCGACCAAGTCATTACAGCACTTGACTCATCAGAATTTCAGACTTTACAAGCAGGTTCAAGTAAAATTGTATATGAGATGGCTGGTCTACCCATTAAGCAGGTAGATGTAAATGTATTAAAAGATATGAAGGTGATTCCTGGGGGACAATCCATTGGGGTCAATCTCCACACACTAGGTGTCCTTGTTGTAGGACATCACCAAGTTTCTACAAGCAATGGACAAGTATCCCCTGGTGAAGAAGCTGATATTAAAGTAGGGGATATTCTTTTGAAAATTAATGGTAATAAAATAAACAAAATGAAAGAAGTTACTCCTTATGTGAATAAAGCAGGAGAAAATGATGAATCACTTACGGTCACAGTAAAAAGAGGAGATAAGACGTTCGAGACTAAATTAACACCTAAGCTAGATAGCAACGATGATAAATATCGAATCGGTTTGTACATTCGTGATTCGGCGTCTGGTATAGGAACCATGACGTTCTATCACCCGAAGACGAAAAAGTATGGTGCATTAGGACATGTTATTTCCGATATGGACACGAAAGAGCCAATTCAAGTTCATAATGGTACCATTGTGAGTTCGAATGTAAAGTCGATTGCGAAAGGAAAAAATGGTACTCCAGGTGAAAAACAAGCAGAGTTTTCACCTGGTGAAGATGTACTTGGTAACATTAAGGAGAATACACCATTTGGTGTTTTTGGAGAATTAAAGGATGGACTATCAGGCGGTAAATATAATAAACCAATGCCAATTGGCTTACAAAGTGAAGTCGAAGAAGGTCCAGCAAAAATATTGACCGTTGTAGAAGGAAACAAAGTGGAAGAATTTGACGTACAAATTGTCAATTCTATAAAACAGGACTATCCTTCCACTAAAGGAATGATTGTGAAAGTAACCGATAAAGAATTACTTGAAAAAACCGGAGGAATCGTTCAAGGTATGAGTGGTAGTCCCATTATTCAGAACGGCAAAGTTATTGGAGCAGTCACTCATGTATTCGTGAACGATCCTACTTCTGGATATGGTGTGCATATAGAATGGATGTTACACGAGGCAGGAATTGATATTTATAACAATGAACAGAAAAAAGCAAGCTAATAAAAATAGTCGGTGTCAGCAATTGGCACCGGCTTATTTTATGGTATAATAAATACGTAAAGATTATTCGACAAACAACTGTCACAATAAATCGAAAAACGAAGAAAACTAAAGATATTTAAAGCAAATCAAAAAAAATCCAATGTTTTTTCCGGAAAAGAAGGATTTTTAATCCTTATGTCGAAAATGTAACGTGGAGCAAGAGGCGAATTACATAAAGGAGGACTTACTTGTGGAAAAAATTAAAGTATGTTTGGTGGATGACAATCGAGAACTTATTCATTTAATGGAAGATTATTTCAGTAGCCAAGAGGATATTGAAGTGATTGGTACGGCATTTAATGGAAAAGAATGTTTAGAAATGCTTGAGGAGCTCGAACCGGATGTCGTCGTTCTTGATATTATAATGCCGCATTTAGACGGTTTAGCAGTGCTTGGTAAAATTCGTGAGATGGAAAGAAGCTCTTATCCGAATGTTATTATGCTAACAGCATTTGGCCAAGAAGAAGTGACGAAGAAAGCCGTTGATTTAGGAGCATCTTACTTTATTTTAAAACCGTTTGATTTAGAAAATCTTGGGGAGCAAATTAGACAAGTTGGTGGAAAATCACCAATATTAGAGAACAATGGTGCTAAATTTAAGAGTGCGATTACGAAGGAAGCGAAACGCCCAGATTTAGAAGCGAGCATTACACATATCATTCATGAAATTGGCGTACCTGCCCATATTAAAGGATATATGTACTTAAGAGAAGCGATAACAATGGTGTATAAAGATATCGAATTGTTAGGATCTATTACTAAAGTTCTTTATCCAGACATCGCCAAAAAATATAATACGACAGCGTCCAGAGTGGAAAGAGCAATCCGCCATGCTATTGAAGTAGCTTGGAGCAGAGGAAATATGGAATCCATCTCTTCTTTATTTGGCTATACCGTTAGCATTTCAAAAGCGAAGCCTACAAACTCTGAATTTATTGCAATGGTGGCAGACCGTCTACGATTAGAACACCGTGCAAGCTAATGCAAAACCCTTCGAACCTCATGTACATCATGAGCTTTGAAGGGTTTTTATTTTTGAGTAAATAAAATTTCATAAAATCTCCTTTTTCAAGAATATTTCCATTTATATTAGCGAAGAGTATCTCTTGAAGGAGGCGTTTTTCGTTGAAAAAAATTCTATTTTCAGCTCTCTTTATCTTTTTCTTAGCTGTGCCTTTAACTGTATCAGCTGCCGATAAGTACACAGTTCAACGTGGAGACAGTATGTGGAAAATAGCCCAAAGATACCAAATTGGTCTATCAGAAATTATTCAAGCGAACCCACACATATCGAATCCAAATCTTATCTATCCAGGACAAGTACTTAATATTCCTAATATTGATACGACAAAAAGCATTGAGCAACAGGTTATTGATCTAACCAATCAGCAACGAGCAAAAAATGGTTTGAGCCCATTAAAAGGAGATTGGGAACTATCCAGAGTTGCCCGATATAAATCTCAGGACATGCATGATCGTCGTTACTTTGATCATACAAGTCCAACGTATGGTTCTCCATTTACAATGATGAAAAACTTCGGAATCTCTTATCGTAGTGCTGCCGAAAATATTGCTAGAGGACAGCGTTCTGCACAAGAGGTAGTAAATGCATGGATGAACAGTGCTGGACATCGAAAGAACATCTTAACTCCAAATTTCACACATATCGGAGTTGGGTATGTAGCAGATGGAAACTACTGGACCCAAATGTTTATTCAAAAGTAAAGTAGAAAAGACAAGCCATCTGGCTTGTCTTTTCTACTTTACTGTTCAATTGACATACATTTTTAACCACTAGAGAAATTATTTATAAAAATAATGGTTTATCCATGTTTCCATAGGGAAATTACACGAAAAGTATGATACTATTTGAGTTATACTGTCTGAACCTTTAAACTATTCTTGAAGTGTTCAAAAACAATGTAATGGAGAGGTCAAAATGAAAGTAGCGAAGTTTGGTGGTAGTTCGGTTGCTTCTGCAGAACAACTCAGAAAAGTGGCCGATATTATAAAGAGTGATTCAGAACGCAGGGCTATCGTAGTGTCTGCACCTGGTAAGCGTTTTAAAGAGGATAAGAAAGTCACGGATATGTTAATTGAATTAGGGGATGCTTACTTTCAACATGCTGGAATCGAAAATGAGTTAAATGAAGTGCTTGAACGATTCAAAAATATAACAGATGAACTCGAACTAAATTCAGCTGAGATTGTAGACCAAATTCGAGAAGATGTATTTTACGTTTTAAACGATGATCGGGAAGATGTATTAAAACGTGATGGGCTAAAAGCGATTGGGGAAGATTCATTGGCAAAGGTGCTAAGTGCATATTTACAGTCTCTAGGCATGGATGCTACATACTTAAACCCTAAAGATGCGGGTATAATCGTTAGTGATGAACCAGGAAGTGCACAAATCCTAGAAGAAAGCTTTGATGAAATATATAAGATAAGAAATAAAGACGGGATTTTCGTCATTCCTGGATTTTATGGATATACAAAAGAAGGCAAGCTAATGACTTTCCCTAGAGGTGGATCAGATATTACGGGTTCTATTATTGCTGCAGGAATTCGGGCAGAATTATATGAGAATTTTACGGATGTTGATTCTGTTTATAGTGTAAACCCTAACATCGTACACAATCCGAAAAAAATTACGCACCTGACGTATAAAGAAATGCGGGAACTTTCTTATGCAGGATTCTCTGTTTTTCATGATGAAGCTTTGATCCCTGCATTTAAAGCAAAAATACCGGTTTGCATTAAGAATACCAATAACCCTTCCAGCCCAGGTACAATGATTGTGTCTGACAAAAAAGCTGGAGATTCACCAGTTGTAGGGATTGCTGGTGATAGTGGATTCTTAAGTTTGTATGTAAGTAAGTACTTGATGAATAGGGAATTAGGTTTTGGGCGAAAATTGTTAAATATTCTTGAGGATGAGCATATATCTTTCGAACATACTCCTTCAGGAATTGACGATATGTCTGTTATCATTAGATCGAGTCAATTAACACCTGATAAAGAAGATCGTGTTATGAACCGTATTTATGAGGAATTACACCCGGATACAGTGTCGATTGACAGAGATTTAGCATTGGTCATGATTGTAGGGGAAGGAATGGATAGTACTGTAGGAATTGCGAAAAAGGCAACAGATGCCTTTGCTTCGGAAAACATTAATTTAGAAATGATTAACCAAGGCTCATCTGAGGTTTCCATGATGTTTGGAATTAAAGCCTCCCGATTAGATGATGCTGTAAAAGCTTTGTATCACGCGTTCTTTTAAATGGAAAGGGCTAGTCTGCGGACTAGCCTTTTATTAATTCTTCTTCTTTATAAATCTACCTTTTGTTAAGTTTCTTTTTCGATCACGATGTAAGATAAAGCCTGCAATAAAAGATAATCCTGCTAAAAATAAAATGAGTCCAACACCAAATTGGATACTAATGTGTAAGAAAATAGAATGAAACTCTCCAAAAATGGAATCACGCATTAGTTTGATTCCGTATGTAGCGATAATCCCTGGTATGACAAGAATGAGTAAGGCAATAACTCTCATTAATAGACCCCTTTCTCTGTATGTTCTTAGTATAGCAAAGCAACTTCATATTGAAAATGAAACCCTCCTTGCTAAAATGTGCAGAAAAGGCTATCATGAAACTGTGCAAAAAAATGCAAAGTAGGGATGGAGCATGAAAAGGGTTCTTATAATTGGTGCTGGAAAAGGTGGCACAGCCCTATTGGAATTACTTCTTGAAACAGAAAAGATGGAAGTTGTTGCAATTGTGGATGTGGACGAAAAAGCTCCAGGGCTTCACCTTGCACGTAAACACGGAATATCAGCAGCCTCTGATTGGACAAGCTGGTTGGAGAAGGATATCGATATTGTCATTGAGGCTACCGGTAAGGAATACATATTGGAGCAAATTTTGGCGAAACGAGATCGACATACAGTGGTGATTCCAGGAACAGTTGCAAATATTATTTCAGAGTTATTGTATGAGAAAGAAACGCTAGTTCACCAGTTTCAAAATCAGACATCCATGCAAGAACTGATTATGAATAACTTACATGAGGGTATGATTGTGATTGATGATCATGAAACCGTTACATTTGTAAACAAGCGTGCTCAACAAATTGTAGGGGTTCCTTATGAAAACTTTGTCCATCAACCAATTCGAAAAGTAATAGATAAGACTCGCTTACCTCAAGTGTTACGGTTACGCAAAAAAGAGGTAAACCAACATCTAGTTCTGGAAAACGGAAAAAAAATAATTACGACTCGTATTCCAATTATTGATTCCAATGATCACTTGCGTGGAGCCTTTGCAATTTTTCGTGATATCACGGAGGTCGTGGAGCTTGCTGAGCAAATAACTGGTCTTAAAGAAGTGCAAAAAATGCTTGAAGCGATTTTCCACTCATCCGATGAAGCAATCAGCGTTGTCGATGATCAAGGAATTGGGATTATGATTAATCCTGCTTACACGAAAATAACAGGTTTAAAGGAAGAAGACATTGTGGGAAAACCTGCGTCTGTTGATATTTCAGAAGGGGAGAGCATGCATATGAAAGTGCTCCAAACGAGACGTCCTGTTCGTGGAGCACGTATGAAAGTTGGACCAAACAAAAAAGAAGTGCTAGTGAACGTGGCACCCATTATAGTAGATGGAAAATTAAAAGGTAGTGTAGGAGTCCTGCACGATGTATCAGAAATTAAAACTTTAACGAATGAATTAAAACGCGCAAGACAAATTATTCGAAACTTAGAAGCGAAATATACGTTTGATGATATCATTGGTTCTTCGAATGAAATGACACTGGCAATAGAGCAAGCCAAAGTAGGGGCGAGAACACCAGCTACCGTATTACTAAGAGGGGAATCCGGTACTGGTAAAGAGCTCTTTGCCCATGCTATTCATAATAAGAGTGACAGGAGACATAATAAATTTATCCGGGTAAACTGTGCGGCAATTGCTGAATCCGTCTTGGAAAGTGAATTGTTCGGATATGAAGAAGGTGCGTTTACTGGAGCTAAACGTGGTGGAAAAAAAGGATATTTTGAAGAAGCAAATAACGGAAGTATCTTCTTAGATGAGATTGGAGAGCTCTCTCTACATATGCAAGCAAAATTACTTCGGGTTCTACAAGAGGATGAAGTGGTCCGGGTTGGTGGTACAAAACCTGTTCCTATCGATGTTCGCATCATTACAGCGACGAATGCAAACTTAGAGAAAGCGATTATGAACGGGAAATTTAGAGAAGATTTGTACTATCGTTTAAATCGATTGCCTATTTATATTCCACCATTGCGCGAGAGAAGTGAGGATATAGAAGCGATTACACATTATTTAATCGAAAAGCTAAACCAAGATTACGGGCGAAACGTAACATCCATTGCAAAAGAAGCCATTGAATATTTGAAGGAATACCATTGGCCAGGAAATATCCGTGAATTAGAGAATGTGATTGGGCGAGCGATGATATACATGAAAGTTCATGAAGAAATCATATTGCGCGAACACATTCCAAAACTCGGGTTAGAAAAGACTGAACCACACAATCAAAAGGAATCTATCCTTCATGTAGGATATGAAAACCGTCCGTTACATGAGTCCCTAGAGAAGGTGGAAAAACAAATTATTTCGGATGCTTATCGTAAAACGGATTTTAATAAAACAAAAACCGCTGAGATATTAGGAATATCCATTCGAAATCTTTATTATAAAATGGACAAATACGAGATTGACAAAAAAAGCATGCAAGATTTTTCGTAATTGCAAAAATCTGCGTTGCTCAAAATACTGAAAGCTTGAAATTATTGATTTTACTTGTTGGCACGTAATTTGCATGTTAATTATTTGAGGAGATGATAAGGGGGGTTTTTATGCAGAAATTAGCTACACTTGTTGAACGTGTAAAAGAACGAAAGAATCGTATCGTTTCCGTGGCTCAAGCGGATGAAAAAGAAGTTCTCTTAGCAGTGAAATCTGCTTTAGAAGAGAATTTATGTTTCTTCCACTTATTTGGTGATAAAGCCAGAATCTTACATCTTGCAAAAGATATAGAGCTAGATGTGGGAAGCTTGTCTATTACTAATACCATTAGTGTAGAGGAGTCGGCGCGTGAAGCGGTCCAACTTGTGCGAAACGGGGGAGCGCATGTCTTAATGAAAGGGAATCTTCCCTCGGCTTTGCTTTTAAAGGCAGTTTTAAACAAGGAGTTTGGTATCCGAGGAGGGAATGTTCTTTCTCATGCTGCTTTATTTGAAGTCCCTAATTATTCCAAATTAATTATGCTATCGGATGCAGCAATGAATATTGCACCATCCCTCGAAGAAAAAGCAGCGATCACCAAAAATTCGGTATTTATTGCTAACAAAATAGGAATTACCCGTCCCAAAGTAGCAGTACTGGCGGCCGTAGAATATGTCAATCCGAATATGCAAGCAACACTAGATGCTGCACAGCTTGTAGAATTGGGCCGAAAGGGTGAAATACCAAATTGTAAGATAGAAGGACCGCTTGCATTTGATCTTGCAGTATCGAAAAAGGCGGCAGAAATTAAAGGAATCTCGTCCTCTGTTGCAGGTGATGTAGATATTATGATTGCACCAACCATAGAAGTGGGCAACACCTTATATAAATCATTTATTTATTTTGCGAATGCCAAAACAGCGGCAATCATTGTCGGAGCAAAAGCTCCTATTGTTCTTACGTCCCGATCCGATACATTTGAAAATAAAGTATTTTCTTTAAGCTTAGCGTTAATGTCTTCAACTATAGATTAGGAGGTTTCAATATGGAAATTTTTAAATATATGGAAACATACGATTACGAACAGTTGGTGTTCTGTCAAGATAAAACATCAGGATTAAAAGCTATAATTGCGATTCATGATACGACGTTAGGACCGGCATTAGGTGGTACAAGAATGTGGACTTATGCCTCAGAAGAAGCTGCTATCGAGGATGCGCTACGTCTGGCGAAAGGTATGACATACAAAAATGCAGCAGCTGGGTTAAATCTTGGTGGTGGAAAAACCGTTATTATTGGGGATCCGAGAAAGGATAAAAATGAGGCAATGTTTCGTGCATTCGGTCGTTACATTCAAGGGTTAAATGGCCGTTATATCACGGCAGAGGATGTTGGTACGACAGTTGCTGATATGGACCTTATTCACCAAGAGACGAATTTTGTAACGGGGATTTCACCTGAGTTTGGCTCTTCTGGGAACCCTTCACCAGTAACAGCGTTTGGGGTGTATAAAGGAATTAAAGCAGCTGCAAAAGAAGCGTTTGGCTCGGATTCTTTAGAAGGTAAAACGATTGCTGTACAAGGTGTCGGAAACGTGGCATACACGTTATGTGAGCACCTTCACCGTGAAGGTGCTAGCCTAATTGTTACAGATATAAACAAAGAGTCTGTTAATCGTGCGGTGGAAGCTTTTAACGCTAAAGCAGTAGATCCGGATGACATCTACGAAGTGGAATGTGATATCTATGCACCTTGTGCTTTAGGAGCGACTATTAATGATGAAACAATTCCATTGCTCAAGGCGAAAGTAGTTGCTGGTGCTGCTAACAACCAATTAAAAGAATCTAGACATGGTGATGTGTTGCGTGAAAAGGGTATTGTGTATGCACCTGACTTCGTTATTAATGCTGGTGGTGTTATGAACATTGCAGACGAATTAAATGGCTATAACAAAGAGCGTGCATTGAAAAAAGTAGAAACCATCTATGACAACTTGATGAAAGTATTTGATATCGCTAAAAGAGATAATATCGGAACGCATGTGGCTGCGGAGCGAATGGCAGAAGAAAGAATTCAAACGATTAAACAATCTAGAAGTCAATTCTTATTAAACGGACAACATATTTTGCGTAATAAACAATAAACACTTCTGTGAGAGGGGGATTCACGTCATGAAAACAAAACGAATACTAGTCATTAATCCAGGCTCCACCTCTACGAAAATTGGTGTCTTTGATGATGACCACTGTCTGTTTGAAAAGACGATTCGTCATAGCACAGAAGATTTATCAGAGTTCCCAAGAATTATTGATCAATATGAATTTCGAAAAAAAGTTATTCTGGAGGAACTTCATCATGAAGGGATTAACATATCTAAGCTAGCTGCTGTCTGTGGACGAGGTGGATTACTTCGTCCTATCGAGGGTGGAACCTATCAAGTGAATGAAGAAATGCTCCAAGATCTACGGATGGGGTTTAATGGAGAACATGCTTCTAATCTAGGTGGAATTTTAGCTTTTGAAATTGCTTCCGGATTAAACATTCCTTCTTATATTGTAGACCCAGTTGTGGTGGATGAGCTTCAAGATATTGCTAGGCTATCTGGTGTGCCGGAAATCCCAAGAAAAAGTATTTTTCATGCGCTCAATCAAAAAGCAGTGGGAAGAAAAGCAGCGAAAGATCTCGGTACTACATACGAGTCATCTAATCTCATTATCGTACATATGGGTGGTGGAATTACAATTGGTGCGCATCATAATGGGCGCGTCATTGACGTGAACAACGGCTTACATGGGGATGGACCTTTTTCACCAGAGAGAGCTGGAACAGTTCCTGCAGGTGATTTAGTTTCCATTTGTTTCTCTGGCCAGTACTACCGAGAAGAGGTTATGAAGAAACTAGTAGGACATGGAGGACTTGTTGGCTATTTGGGAACGAACGATGCGGTAGAAGTGGAAGAAAAAATGCTTCAAGGGGATGAAACAGCGCGACTGGTTTATGAAGCTATGGCTTATCAAGTAGCAAAAGAAGTGGGAGCCATGAGTGCAGTTCTTAAAGGGAAAGTGGATGCCATTGCTTTGACTGGTGGAATTGCTCACAGTAAGCCAATCGTACGTATGATTTCTGATCATATAGGATGGATCGCAGATGTCCTTATTTATCCTGGAGAAAATGAGCTTGAAGCCTTAGCTCAAGGAACGCTTCGTGTTCTGAATGAGGAAGAACAACCAAAACAATATCCGAATGTGAAGGAGGGCTAATGAATGGCAAAAGATTATGATCTCGTTATACTTGGCGGTGGGACTGGTGGGTACGTTGCAGCAATCCGCGCCTCTCAGCTCGGTCTAAAAACTGCTATCGTGGAAAAAGAAAAGCTAGGTGGAACCTGTTTACATAAAGGATGTATCCCTTCTAAAGCATTACTTAGAAGTGCGGAAGTATTTAGACAGACCAAAGAAGCAAGTGACTTTGGTGTTATATCAGATGAACCAACTCTTAATTTTGAAAAGGTTCAGAGTAGAAAATCTTCTATTATCGAGACGCTGCACCGTGGAGTTCAAGGTTTAATGAAGAAAGGGAAAATCGATGTGTATGAAGGATACGGCAGGATATTAGGACCATCTATTTTTTCGCCAACTGCTGGAACAATATCTGTTGAATATGAAAATGGTGATGAGAACGATATGTTAATTCCGAAAAATGTTCTCATTTCAACGGGATCACACCCAAGAACGTTACCTGGCTTAGAAGTGGATTGTAAAAAAATTATGACGTCGGATGACATCTTACAGCTAGAGGCATTGCCTGCCTCATTAATCGTGCTAGGTGGTGGTGTTATTGGGATAGAATGGGCGTCTATGCTTGCTGATTTTGGCGTAGAGGTAACGGTCCTTGAATATGGTTCAAGAATTCTTCCGACAGAGGATCATGAGATTGCGAAGGAAATGCACAAACAACTCAAGAAAAAAGGCATCAATATCTTAACGAATGCGAATCTCTTAGCAGACACCTTACAAACAGATAGTCAAGTTCAAGTAGAGGCGGATATAAACGGGAATACAGAAAGTTTTGTAGCGGACGGCATTCTCATTTCTATTGGGAGAGTCCCTAATACAGAAAATATTGGCTTAGAAAATACAGATATACAAAAAACAGAACAAGGATTTATCCAAACGAATGAGATGTACCAAACAAAAGAGTCTCACATATACGCTATTGGGGACGTCATTGGTGGTATGCAGCTAGCGCATGTTGCGTCCCATGAAGGAATTGTAGCAGTTGAACATATAGCCGGTGAAAAACCGTTTCCAATTCAATATGATAATGTACCTTCCTGTATTTATAGTCATCCAGAAGCGGCAAGTGTGGGAATCACAGAAGAACAAGCTAAAGAAAGAGGCTTTGATATTAAAGTAGGTAAAATGCCTTTCCAAGCAATTGGAAAAGCACTTGTTTATGGGGAAACGGATGGTTTCGCTAAGATTATTGCGGATAAACAAACAAATGACATATTAGGAATTCATTTGATTGGCCCACATGTAACAGACATGATTTCAGAAGCTGGTTTAGCTATGGTACTAGATGCTACTCCGTGGGAAGTAGGAGAAACGATTCATCCACACCCTACCTTGTCCGAAATTTTTGGGGAGGCTGCATTAGCAGTGGATGGGAAACAAATACATGGATAGTTTCTGGTTCGAAACGAAGGAGGGAGAAGTATGACAGACAACAAGCATCAGGCGCTAGGTTTAACAGATGAAGATGTGATGAATATGTATGAAACGATGTTACTCGCAAGAAAGATTGATGAACGGATGTGGCTTTTAAACCGTGCGGGTAAAATTCCGTTTGTTATTTCGTGTCAAGGTCAAGAAGCTACCCAAGTTGGGGCAGCCTATGCCTTAGATCGAAATAAGGACTACGTGTTGCCTTATTATCGGGATATGGGGGTTGTTTTAGCCTTCGGGATGACTGCAACGGAGCTTATGTTATCTGGCTTTGCTAAGGCTGAGGATCCAAACTCAGGTGGTCGTCAAATGCCTGGACACTTTGGTCAGAAAAAGAATCGTATAGTGACAGGGTCTTCTCCTGTTACTACGCAAGTTCCGCACGCAGTTGGCGTAGCTTTAGGCGGAAAAATGGAAAAGAAAGATTTCGTAAGTTTTGTCACACTTGGAGAAGGATCTTCTAATCAAGGTGATTTCCACGAAGGAGCAAACTTCGCAGGGGTTCATAAATTACCTGTCATTTTTTTAGTGGAAAATAACAAGTATGCGATATCTGTGCCGGTTGACCGCCAACTTGCGTGTGAAAAGGTATCAGATCGTGCAATTGGCTACGGGATGCCGGGTTATACTGTGGATGGAAATGATCCGTTAGAAGTCTATCGTGTTGTAAAAGAAGCGGCAGACCGAGCGCGAAATGGAGAAGGTCCAACCTTAATTGAAGCAGTGTCCTATCGATTAACACCTCATTCTAGTGATGATGATGATCGTCACTATCGAGATCAAGAAGAAGTAGAAGAAGCGAAGCAAAAAGATTCGTTACGTACGTTTGCTACGTATTTAAGAGAAATTGGCTTGTTAACGGATGAAAAGCAAGAAGAGCTAGAAAAAAGAATTATGACACAAGTCAATGAAGCTACTGACTATGCCGAGCAAGCATCCTATCCAGATGCGGATACGTTGTATGATTTTGTTTACGGTGAGCAAGGGGGAGAACGATAATGCCAGTTTTATCCTATATACAAGCTGTCACCCAAGCAATGCGTGAAGAAATGGAACGAGATGAAAAGGTGTTTGTACTAGGAGAAGATGTTGGAAAACGTGGAGGAGTTTTTCGTGCGACCGAAGGCCTTTATGAACAATTTGGTGATGCGAGGGTGTTAGATACACCGTTAGCAGAATCAGCGATCGCAGGTGTAGGAATTGGTGCAGCGATGTACGGAATGCGACCAGTTGCAGAAATGCAATTCGCCGATTTCATCATGCCAGCTATCAATCAAATCATTTCAGAAGCGGCAAAAATTCGTTATCGAAGTAACAATGATTGGCATTGCCCGATTACTATTCGTGCTCCCTATGGTGGAGGAGTACACGGTGCATTGTATCATTCCCAATCCGTAGAAGCGATTTTTGCGAATCAGCCAGGGTTGAAAATTGTAATGCCATCCACTCCTTATGATGTCAAAGGACTATTAAAGGCAGCTATTCGTGATGATGATCCTGTCCTTTTCTTTGAACATAAACGTGCTTACAGACTAATCAAGGGAGAAGTACCGGAAGAAGATTATACACTTCCGATTGGAAAAGCAGATGTGAAGCGAGAAGGCTCTGATGTAACGGTTATTACATATGGATTGTGCGTTCACTTTGCCTTACAGGCTGCTGAAAAATTAGCAAGTGAAGGAATAGATGTTCACATTCTAGATCTACGTACCATTTATCCTCTTGATCAAGAAGCAATCATTGAAGCGGCTTCCAAAACAGGAAAAGTACTACTTGTGACCGAGGATACGTTAGAAGGAAGTATTATAGGAGAAGTGGCAGCGATTATAAGTGAACACTGCTTGTTTGACCTAGACGCTCCGATTAAACGTCTAGCCGGACCAAATGTGCCTGCAATGCCATACGCACCTACAATGGAAAAGAGATTTATGGTAAACCCGGACAAAGTAGAACAAGCCATTCGGGACCTAGCTGAATTTTAAAGGAGGGGTATGATGGCAACTGAAAAAATTAATATGCCGCAACTAGGAGAAAGTGTTACAGAAGGAACGATCAAACACTTGGTTAGTAAAAGTAGGCGATCACGTAAATAAATATGATCCGATTGCAGAGGTCATGACAGATAAAGTAAACGCTGAAGTCCCTTCGTCTTTCACCGGAACAATTAAAGAGCTAGTGGCAGCAGAAGGAGATACACTATCAGTAGGAGAACTCATGTGCTATATCGAAATTGAAGGAAATCAAGAGACAGAAGTGCAATCAGAGACCTCTACTGCAACGGAGGAAAATGCACCTGAACAGACTAGTCAAGACTCTTCGATGAAGATGAGATACTCTCCAGCTGTGCTTAAGCTATCACAGGAACATAACATTCCATTAGAACAAGTAATTGGTACGGGGCGTGGTGGTAGAATTACTCGAAAAGATATCGAAAAAGTCATCGCGGAAGGCGGCGTTTCTGCTTCATCAGTAAAACAGGAAGCAGAAGCATCTACTGTCTCAACCGAGCAGAAAGCACAGCCTAGTTCAACCGCTTCAGCTTTACCTGGAGATATAGAAATTCCGGTAACAGGAGTTCGAAAGGCCATAGCGAAAAACATGGTAACCTCTAAAACGGAAATTCCACATGCTTGGATGATGGTGGAGGTGGATGTGACTGATTTAGTAAGCTATCGAAACAGTATGAAGGATAAGTTTAAAAAAGAAGAAGGATTCAACCTAACGTTTTTTGCTTTCTTTGTTAAAGCAATCTCTACAGCATTAAAAGAATTTCCACAATTGAACAGTTCTTGGGCTGGCGATAAGATCATACAACGAAAAGAGATTAACATCTCTATTGCAGTGGCTAAAGGACAGGAACTATTCGTTCCTGTTATCAAAAATGCTGATGAAAAAAGCATCAAAGGGATTGCGAAGGACATTCATCAATTAGCGGATAAAGCTAGAACTGGTTCTTTAACAGCGAAGGACATGGAAGGCGGTACCTTTACGGTGAATAACACAGGCTCATTCGGTTCCGTTCAGTCCATGGGAGTTATTAATCACCCTCAAGCTGCAATTTTGCAGGTTGAGTCTATTGTGAAAAGACCTGTCATTATTAATGACATGTTTGCTGCTCGCGATATGGTGAATTTATGTCTTTCTCTTGATCACCGCGTGTTGGATGGACTGATTTGTGGTCAGTTTCTTGCTCGAGTAAAAGAGCTCTTGGAACAAACGAGTATGGATAATACCCCAATTTATTAAGTTCAATTAAATTGAATCCAACTAATGTTCCTGTTACTATTAGGGGGAAAAGACCTATACGGAGGAGCTGAAAGGCATGGATTTTAATTTGTACATGCATGACATTGTGCAATCTGCCAGAGAAGACTTAACACAAGCGGGATATAAGGAACTAACGTCACCAGAGGAAGTAGATCGAGCGTTGAATGAAAAAGGGACTACATTAGTCATGGTGAATTCTACTTGTGGCTGTGCGGGTGGAGTAGCTCGTCCTGCTGCTGCACATGCGATTCATTACGATAAGCGTCCTGACCATTTAGTCACAGTGTTCGCTGGACAGGATAAGGACGCGACGGAGCGTGCAAGGGAATACTTTGAAGGTTATCCACCTTCTTCGCCATCTTTTGCATTATTAAAAGATGGGAAAATTATATCCATGGTAGAACGCCATGATATTGAAGGATTTTCTCCTGTTGACGTGGTAACGAAACTACAAGCGTTGTTTGATCAACACTGTGAAGAAGTTTAATCTATAACCCTTGTTGCAATAGTAACAAGGGTTTTTTAATAAGACTACTTGATGTGATAAGGAGTTCATCGTGAAAATCGGTTATCGTACGTTAAAAACAGCAATCGGCACACCAGTATCTATTTGGATCGCAGAATTGTTTCAACTAGACAATTATGTATCCGCGGGGATTCTAACCATTCTTTGTATTCAATCTACAAGAAAGCGTTCGTTTATTAGTTCAGGACATCGTATTGCAGCGTGCTTGCTGGCAATTTTATTTGCCTGTATTCTTTTTGGACTAATCGGTTATCATCCTATTACGATTGGACTTCTTTTAATCTTATTTATTCCTGTTACCGTTAAATTTAAAATTACGTCAGGCATCGCTTCCAGTTCCGTTATTCTTTTACATTTATATAGTGCGGGGGTTATAGATTTTCCATTGATTGTAAATGAATTGGGGATCATAGGCATTGGGATTGGTGTTGCGTTGTTGTTAAATCTTTATATGCCAAGTTTAGATGATACGTTAAAAAACACGCAGCAACAATTAGAAGATAACTTTAAATCCATTCTCTATGAAATTTCTGTATATTTACGTGAAGGCACCCAAACGTGGACAGGTAGAGAAATCATCGCTACAGATGAACTACTTAATAAATCAGAAAGACTCGTAGCTCGAGATGTAGAAAATCATATATTTCGTGGGAGTCACCCTTATTCAGACTATTTTAAGATGCGACGCAAACAGTTTGATTTGCTAAAACGTATGTTACCATTAGTTAGTCAAATTCAAGTAGGATACGACCAGTGCTACCGGTTAGCAGATTTTTTTGAATCGTTATCAGAATCTGTGCATCCGGGGAATACCGCAACACGTCACTTAGAAGCGATGAAACAATTAAAGAGAACCTTTTCCGAAGATGAATTACCGAAAACAAGGGAAGAATTTGAAGCAAGAGCTACCCTGTTTCGCCTTATGTATGAAATGGAGCAGTATCTAATCATTAAAAGATATTTTAAAAAGAGTGATGTGTAAACTTGCCAAATATACCTTTACTTACTTGTACTCATGTGAAGTAGTATTCCTTTGATTAGGGAATAGTATGGAGTAAAAAGGAGTGGGTAATATGATTCGGAGCATTTTTCTAAGTTTAGTCATGGTTCTGAGTCCTTTATGGCCATTTGGTGAGAATCCAACACCGGGTGCTCCTTTTATCATTATTAATAAACAATCTAATCAATTAGCTTTTGTAGATAATAATCAAATCGAACAAATTTATCCAGTAGCAACTGGTGCAACGAATTCCTTAACACCAGAAGGATTACACACAGTACTAATAAAAGCCGTAGATCCTTATTATAGAAAAAAGAATATACCAGGTGGGGATCAAAACAATCCATTAGGTTCTAGGTGGATTGGATTTGATGCGGAAGATACAGACGGTCGAACATATGGAATTCATGGAACCAACCGACCAGATTCGATTGGGAAGAATGTTTCTGCTGGTTGTATTAGAATGCAAAACAAAAGTGTAGAACAACTATTTGCCAAGGTTCCGATAGGGACAAAAGTATTGATTGTAACATCAGAAAAAGATTTTTGGACGTTAGCTGTAGCGTATAATGCCATCAAAAAAAGCTGAATAAATACTTCAGCTTTTTTAGGTGCTATGAAATAAATAGAGCTAATCCAGCAGATAGTGAAGATAAAATCATTGCGATAATCATGATATAAATGATGACTTTCATTCTTCTTTCCCGCTTAGATAGCTTTCTAGGTTGGTTTTGATGTTTGACAACATTCTTATTCGCCATTAAAAAACGCCCCCTTCAACCTGTTGCTAAAATTATTGTACATGGAAAATAACGATTGGACAAGTCATCTTCTGTTGGTAAATTGACATAGGGGGAAGGATTCGCTAACGTAAATGATGAAGGAGGAACGTTTATGATTCAAGTTAATGAAGATCGTATTGTAAAAGAATTTTTGGAGCTTGTGCAAGTAGACTCTGAAACGAAACACGAGGCACAAATTGCGGAAGTGCTTAAGGAAAAATTTTCAGCATTAGGATTAGATGTGTATGAAGATAACAGTAAAGAAAAAACAGGACATGGTGCTGGAAACCTTATCTGTACATTAAAAGGCAACAAAGATGTGGATTCTATTTATTTCACATCACACATGGACACTGTCGTACCGGGGACTTCCATAAAACCTTCCATAAAGGATGGATACATATTAACGGATGGAACAACCATACTGGGAGCAGATGATAAAGCAGGAATTGCTGCCATTCTCGAGGCAATTCGATTGCTTAAAGAACAAAATCTAGAACATGGAGACATTCAAATCGTCATAACTGCAGGGGAAGAGTCAGGATTAGTTGGGGCAAAAGAATTGGATGTCAGCAGACTTTATGCAAAGTATGGGTATGCGATAGATAGTGACGGTCATGTTGGGAATATTATTGTCGCGGCTCCAACCCAAGCAAAAATCCTTGCCAAAGTAAAAGGAAAAACGGCACATGCCGGTGTTGCACCAGAAAAAGGGGTCTCCGCTATAACAATAGCTTCTAAAGCTATTTCAAAAATGCCATTAGGTAGAATTGATGACGAAACTACGGCAAACATCGGTAGGTTCGAAGGTGGATCACAAACAAATATTGTATGTGATTACGTGGAAATCCTTGCAGAAGCACGTTCCTTAGAAACTTCAAAAATGGAAGCGCAAGTGGAGAAAATGAAACGAGCGTTTGAGGAAGCAGCTGAAGAAATGGGAGGCTCTGTTGATCTTGATATTAAGGTCATGTACCCAGGGTATAAACGCGGACCAGAGGATCTCGTCGTACAAACCGCTCAAAAGGCGGCTAAGAAAATCGGAAGGGAAAGCCAACTGCTAAAAAGTGGTGGAGGAAGTGATGCAAATGTCATTGCTGGCCACGGCATTCCAACGGTTAACCTTGCAGTCGGTTATGAAGAGATTCATACAACGAATGAAAAAATGCCAATATCAGAATTAGTGAAAATGGCTGAATTGATTGTCGCGATTACACAAGAAGTTCAGAAATCCTAACTAACTCTGTAAATCTGAAGAACTCATCCGAATCATCCTTCGTCCATGGAGAGGACAATAAACAAGATGGATGAAATACTAGATGCTAAAGAAAGCTGACTCAAAAGTTCATTGAGGTTAGCTTTCTTTCTAGTTATAGAAGATCTTATATCAGACCTATATAAGGGATGTATGCTATACTAGTAGGAACTAGTGTTCTAGAAAGGAGGCGATCAGGTTGTCAAAGTGGTATCCAAAAAGTGGGCGAGTCATTTTTCACGTCGACATGAACAGCTTCTATGCATCGGTTGAAGCGGCGTACGATCCATCGTTAAAAGGCAAACCTCTAGCGATTGCAGGGAACCCCGAAGAACGTCGTGGAATTGTGGTAACGAGTAGTTATGAAGCACGTAAAAAAGGTGTTAAAACGACGATGCCACTATGGGAGGCCCGTAAGCTGTGTCCTGACCTAATAGTGATGCGACCCAATTTTGACCGATACCGAAGAGCCTCCAAAGAAATTTTTAAAATCCTTTCAGACGTCACTCCGTATATCCAGCCGGTTTCCATAGACGAAGGATATATGGATGTCACAGAATGTGAAGACCAAGGTTCACCGCTGGACATTGCAGAATCGATACAAAGCCGAGTTAACAAAGAGCTGGACCTGCCTTGCAGTATTGGGATTGCTCCCAACAAATTTTTGGCGAAAATGGCTTCCGATATGAAGAAGCCTATGGGAATTACAGTATTGCGAAAACGGGATTTACCATCGAAGCTATGGCCGTTACCCATTGGTGAAATGTACGGTGTTGGATCCAAAACTGCAGAAAAGTTAAGGCTAATTGATGTGAATACGATCGGTGATTTAGTTCGAATGGACACATATCAACTAAAAAGTCTCCTAGGAGTTAATGGGGAGCGACTAAAAAATCGTGCAAATGGAATTGATCCAAGTCCGGTTGATCCTGATGCAATTCATGAATTCAAAAGCATTGGTAGTTCTGAAACACTTCCACATGATACAGTTGAAGATGACGAAATTAAAAAGCTGTTCCGTAAGCTGTCTCGAAATGTGGAAAGAAGGTTAAATCGAAAGCAAGCCTTAGGACAAACTGTACAAATTACAATTCGTTATTATGATCGTAAAACGGTGACGAGAAGCATGAAGTTACCTGATTTCATTTCGAAAGAGGACGATATTTTTAACATAAGTATGGATCTTTTCGAGAAAAACTGGAGTGGGGAACCAGTACGACTTTTAGGTGTAACTCTCCAGGATGTAGCGGAGAGAAAGGAAGTTGTTCATCAGTTAGATTTATTTACGTATGAACAAGAAGCGAGTAAGGAAGGACTATACCAAGCGATAGATAAACTAACGGAAAAATACGGAAAAAACCCGTTTCAAGCAATCCATATTGAAGACGGACATCAGCCAAAAACAAGCTTTCAAAAAGACTTTTTGGATGATTACCAGAAATAAACACCTAACCACTCAAAAAAGAGGTTAGGTGTTTTTGTTTTCCCGAACAGAAAAGACAGAAAAGTCATGTGCTATTTCCGTAGCTTGAAAAATAGATTTAGCTTCATTAAGCAAGCTGTCCGTTTCTTGATATCGTGAAGAAATATGGGTTAACACAAGTTTTGTTACATTTGCATTCTGTGCCAGTTTAGCTGCTTGCATAGTAGTGGAATGGAAATAATCATATGCGTGCTGCTCATCATCGTTTGAAAAGGTCGCTTCATGAACAAGAACATCGGAATGCTCGACAAATGAAGCCAACTCCTCTACATATCTAGTATCCCCGATAATACTGACTTTTCTTCCAGGAATATCGGGACCTATGAAATCTTTTCGATAAAGAACCTCTCCATTTTCTAACGTTATCGACTCATTTTGCTTTATCTGTTGATAGAGAGGTCCTGGTGGAAATCCACATGCACGCAATTTTTCCGGTTGAAGCTGACCCGGCTTATCTTTTTCTTGAACGGTAAATCCATAGCTAGGGATACCATGCTCCACTAGCTTACAGCTTACCGTGAATTGTTCATCCTCAAATAGTACACCTTCCGTTAGTTCCTCCACGTATAGTGGATAACGGAGCTTCGTTTGACTTATGGCTAAACTTGTTTCTACATATTCTTTCACACCAGTTGGTCCATAAATGGTAAGAGGAGTATGCCCATCTTGAAATGACCGACTGCTCAATAATCCTGGTAAACCGAATATGTGGTCGCCATGCAGATGGGTAATAAATATTTTATTGATTTTTCTTGGTTTTATATTTGTATGTAGAATCTGATGCTGCGTAGCTTCTCCACAATCAAACAGCCAAACAGAACCATTCTCAGGAAGGAGTTCTAAAGCGATAGACGTGACATTACGTTGTTTGGAAGGGAGACCTGCCCCGGTTCCTAAAAAGCGTATATCCATTATTTCCAACCTCGTTCGTATGGAATAGGGGCGTTTAGCTCCACCTTAAGTTCATCGGCAGCTTGTTTTGCCCAATATGGATTACGCAAAAGGACGCGGGCTAGAAAAATAAGATCTGCACGGTTATTTTGCAAAATTTCTTCTGCTTGAATTCCGGTCGTAATAAGTCCAACGGCTCCTGTATAAATCGGTGTTTGTTGCTTTATTGTTTCTGCTAGAGGAACTTGGTAGCCTGGATAAGCTTTTACAGGTGCGGGAATCACACCACCTGAGCTGCAGTCTATAAGAGCTACGTTTTGTTTTATTAACTCGGAAGAGAAGTAAATAAAGTCTTCCATCTGATTTCCGTTTGGATCATATTCATTAACGGATAAACGAACAAAGATTGGACCTTCCCACACGGTGTTTACCTCTTCTATAATTTCTTTTAAGAAGCGAAATCGATTTTCTCGTGTGCCACCATATACGTCGTTACGTTGATTCGTAAGTGGGGAGAGAAACTGATTAATAAGGTATCCATGTGCTCCATGAATCTCTATAATGTCGAAGCCAGCTTTTTTTGAACGGACTGCCGCATTCTTGAATGCTTGCACGGTTTCCGTAATGTGCTCTTTAGACATTTCTTTAGGTGTTTGGTATTGTTCGTTAAAAGGTATAGCGCTTGGGGCGAATATGTCACCGGAAATAGTCGCCTTCCTTCCAGCATGTGCTAGCTGAATCGCACTCTTCGCTTGATGAGCATGTATCCGCTCATTAACCATTGCTAGGCCTTCTATATGATTATCATCCCAGATCCCTAAATCACGAGAGCTGATTCGACCTTCAGGTTGAACAGCTGTTGCTTCTAACATTACTAATCCAGCTTGACCAATAGCTCTCGATTCATAGTGTGTCACATGGAACGGTTGTATCGTACCGTCTTCTGGTTCACAAGCATACATGCACATCGGGGACATGACAATTCTATTTTTTAATGTAACGTCTTTAAAGGTAATGGGACTAAATAGTTTTGTTACCAATGTATCTTCATCCTTCTACCAATTAATTATTTGTTCCTTTCTAGTAGTGCAATGTCAGGAACATCTGTAAAAATTGTATCACAACCTAATTGAAAGCACCGATTCATTTGATTCGGACGATTTACGGTATAGATAGCCAGTTCTAAATCGTTTTGATGACATTTTTTTACGAGACGCTTGTTTAATAAAGTATATTTAGCATGAAGTCGGTTTGCACCTAAGCTTTTCGTAAACGGTATCAGAAAACGAATTTTATTAGAAGTTAACCAAGCTGTAGCTAAGTCGCTAGAAATCTCTTTAAATCGTTTAATACTTTCGGAACTAAAACTAGATATGACGGTTCGAGGAATTAAATCAAAAGCTACCAGTCGATCATAGACAATTTTCTCTAAATCCTTGTAATCAATCACATTGTTTTTTAGTTCTAAATTTAATCGTAAAGGTTTATCCTGGATCCAAGTAAGGAATTCATCTAAGGTAGGGATTGTTTCTCCTTCATATTTCTCGGAAAACCAAGACCCTGCATCTAATTGTTTAAGCTCCTCTAATGTGTAGTCTTGGACGAAACCGGTTCCGTTTGTCGTTCTACGTACGTTTTCATCGTGAATGAGCACAGGGATATTGTCTTTCGTTAATTGAACATCTGTTTCAATTCCTTCAGCATGCATGTCATAGGCGAGCTTGAATGCGGCCATTGTATTTTCCGGCGCAACTTTACTTGCTCCTCGATGAGCAAAAATTTTAGTCGTCAATCGTTTCACCTCTCAGCTTACTTTCCTGCATTGATTGTGGTACATTTTAACAGAAAAGTCAATTTGGAAGGGGATGTTTGACCGATGCAGAAATGGCAATCAAAAGAGGAACTTACGGATTTACTCTATTCACTTGTACAATATCCAAGCATTACAGGAACGGAAGCAGAAATTGATTTACCAGAATACGTGTACAGCCTTTTAGAGACTTTACCATATTTTCAACAGCATTCCGAGCATCTAGAACTTCATCCCTTACATGATGGTCGACAGTTATTAACAGCATTAGTAAAGAACAATAATTCCAAAAACACGGTCGTATTACTCAGTCACTTCGATGTTGTTGGTATTGAAGATTACGGACCATACCGAAATCTAGCCTTTCACCCAGAAGAACTAACGAAGGCTTTTCTTAAAAATAAGAAGGAGCTTCCGCCGCTTGTTCAACGAGATCTCGAACAAGGCGAATGGATATTCGGTCGTGGTACAATGGACATGAAGGCAGGTTTGGCTTTACACCTTTCCATGCTAGAACAGGCCATGCAGGGTGAATTTGATGGGAATCTCCTTCTTGTCACTGTCCCCGATGAAGAAGTGAATTCCCACGGTATGATAACCGCATTACCTGTACTCCAGAAAATAAAGCGGAAAGAATCACTAAGTTATATCGCTTGTTTAAACGGTGAACCGATGTTTAGTAAATATCCAGGTGATCCTTCCTATTATATTTATACCGGATCGATTGGTAAGCTATTGCCAGGGTTCTTTTGTTATGGAAAAGAGACTCATGTTGGTGAACCGTTTGCTGGACTTAATGCCAACTTGATGATTAGCTACTTAGCACAAAAGCTCGAGTTGAGTGAGACATTTATTGAAGCAGTTGGAGAAGAGGTTACTCCACCTCCAGTTAGTCTAATGCAACGTGACTTGAAGGAAGAATACTCTGTTCAGACTCCGACTTCTGCCGTAACGATGTATAATCTCTTATATTTAAAGCAAACCGTTGAGGAGATAAACCAAAAATTAATGCATGCGGCAACCGAAGCTGCTAAGAACATTGAACAGCATTTTAATCAGAAAGTGGAAAGCTATGCCCAATATGCATCGGCATTTTCTAAACCAACTTTTTCGGTTAAGGTGATGACTTATCAGGAGCTTATTGATATTGCTAAGGCCCGATATGGGGAGACTGAAATAAAGAGAAGGCATGATTTACTAGTTAACCAACGGACACAAGGAGATCGTGATTTCTCCACTATACTTGTGCAAGATGTGGCTTCCTTATGTAAGGATTTAGCACCAATGATTATCTTGTTTTACAGTCCACCTTTTTATCCTTCAGTATCTTCTCATCAAGATCCATTGATTGAGATCGTAGTAAAGGAACTTACCCAATATGCAAAAGAGTCATACGATGTGGAATTGGAAGCTGTAGAATTCTTTCCTGGATTATCGGATTTAAGTTTTATCGGACCAAGCTCTACAGCACAGTCTTTGGATCCATTAATGAAGGATTTACCTATTCAAGGTAAAGGGTATGAACTTCCGGTAGAAATCATGAAAGAAATCAGTATGCCTATTCTAAACGTTGGCCCACTAGGAAAAGATCCTCATCAATGGACGGAACGTTTGGAATTAACGTATAGTTTTGAAAAGCTTCCATTCCTGCTAAAAAAAACGATTGCGTCACTTTTTAGATATAGTAAGAGTTGAAAGGAAGTAGGAAGGTATGACATTAAAAGATAAAACGATTATTGTAACAGGGGCATCTAGTGGGATAGGAGAACGATTAGCCCATCAAATAGCTAGTCAAGGTGGGAATCTCTTATTAACAGCACGGTCTGAAGAAAAGCTAACCAACCTCCAAACAGAACTGAAAGAGTTATATTCAATCGACTGTCGTATATATAAAGCAGATTTACTAGATTTGAATGCTTGGAAATCGGCACTGAATAAAATGATTTCTGATGTGCCAAGGATTGATGCTATCATTAATAATGCTGGATTTGGTATATTCGATAAAGTAGAAGAAGAATCCAAATGGGAAGATACGGAAAACATGTTTCGTTTAAATGTATTTGCTTTGATCCAAGGAATCCAGCAATTGCTTCCACATTTCATCTCGAACCGTGCGGGACATATTGTGAACATTGCTTCACAGGCTGGGAAAATTTCCACACCAAAGTCTGCATCTTACGCAGCTACAAAGCATGCGGTTATCGGTTTCTCGAACGCACTTCGTCTCGAAGTAGAAGATTACGGCATCTATGTAACAAGTGTAAATTTAGGTCCAGTAGCAACAAATTTCTTTCATGTTGCAGATCCATCTGGTACCTACCAGAAATCAGTTAGTAATATATGATGTTGCATCCAGATAATGTTGCAAAAAAAGTAGTTGCACATCTTTTTTCCAAGAAAAGAGAAATAAATATGCCGAAGTGGATGGACGTTGGAAGTAGGTTTTATCAAGTTTTCCCAAGCCTTGTTGAAAAAGTACTTCGGAAACAATTCAATAGAAAGTAGGGGGGATGACCGATGCAAATAACATTAACAGAAACCGCATTGAACGAAATTCAATCTCATAAACAGTCAGACGAAGTGCTGGTTATCGTTTATGATACAGATGACTGCGGCTGTGCAGTTAATGGTATTCCGTCCATTCGCTTGAATGCCGTTGATCCAAAAACGATTAACAGCCGTTACATGTAAGGAGTTCCCGGTTTTTGTTCATCCTAAGGATTCTGTATTTCTAGAACAAGATATGACATTGGACTATAACAACCAACGCTTTCGATTAAATAGTCCAAGTGGAATGCTAAATGGGTTTATTCCAAAAAACTCTCTATTTATGGAGGTTCAGATCTAAATGGGGAAAAAGAATCAGGAGTCTTCAAGTCAACCGTCCTTAAAGGATTCGTTGAATGCAAGCATACTTGAAAAACTCCAGCAAAGAAAAAAAAGAACTATCGAAACAACAAGAAATGGAACAAGAAGAAGCTCGAAAAAAGAGAATTGAAGAAAGAAAACGAAAAGAAGCCAATAAAAGCTTTGAAGAGCTTTTGGAAGAAAGTGATCAAGATTGGCAAAAATTCAAGTGACTGGTTAGTCAAAGATTAGAAATCCGAACTTAGAATCCAATAAGTTCGGATTTCTTCTTTAATTAACGGTGCTGTTGATACACAATTGGCTTCGTTATTTGTTGCAACCTTTGAACTTCGTTTTCTGTTACTCTTATGTCTTGATACGTTAGATTTTCCACCAGCTGTTCAACAGAACTTGCACCAAAGACAGCACTTGCTACCGCAGGGTGATGTAGCACGTATCGTATTGCTAAAGAAGAGGCTGGTTGGTCAAACGATTGCAATTCCTCAATAATCCCAACCAACTCGTCATAGGAATAGTCTAGGTAGCCTTTTTGGCCTTTCGCTTGCACGATTTCTTTTCCATGATTAGCCAGCATTCCTTTTCCCATTGGACCACGTGCTACAACACTAATGGAATGCTGATGGAGTAAATCGAGTACTTCCTCCTCAGGACGGCGATCTAACAAGCTATATTGCATCATCACACTGACGATATTCGATTTTTCTACGTAGGTTCGAATTACATTTGGGCGAATGGAGGAAATACCGTAATAACGCACGGTGCCTTCTTTCGTTAATTCTTCAAATGCTTCAATAGTTTCATCGATTGGGTCTTCTATCGTCCCTCCATGTAACTGATACAAGTCAATATAGTCTGTTCCAAGTCTTCGTAAGCTTTCTTTCACTTGGTTTTTTATGTATTCTTTCGAAGGATCCCAATACCATGTCCCATCTTCTTTTAAATGGTTTCCGACTTTTGTTGCCAAGACTATGTCCTGTCTTCTATCTTTTATTGCTTTTCCAACTATTTCTTCATTTAATCCTTTGTCATACAAATCAGCGGTATCTAAATAGTTAATGCCTTGTTCTAGTGCTTCATCTATCACAGCTTTTGCTTTTTGTTCATCCGTCCCTAAGCTCATACAACCTAATGCGACTTCAGAAACAAATAATTCAGAAGTACCTAATTGATTTTTTTTCATAGAAATCTCCTTTCTATCTTTTCTCTTATTGTAAAAAGATTTCCGTTCAATCACAACATATCTGATTCATAAGTTGGCTATGTTAAGATTAGCATGGGTAGTGTAGAAAAGTAGAGACCGAATCAGAAATGACTTATGCCAGTTGGCAATAAGAAGCGAGTAGGAGGAATGGAACGTGAAAAGGCTTGAAGAAAAAACAATACACACCACACCAATTTTTCAAGGGAAGATTATTAACGTTCAAGTAGATGAAGTAGAGCTTCCAGATGGTAAAACGTCCAAAAGAGAGATTGTGAAGCATCCAGGGGCTGTTGCGATAATTGCGATTACAAAAGATCAAAACATCGTAATGGTAGAGCAGTTTAGAAAGCCATTAGAAAAAAGTATTATCGAAATTCCAGCCGGTAAACTAGAACCAGGTGAAGAACCAATGACATGTGCAAAGAGGGAGCTAGAAGAGGAAACGGGATACACATCCGATCATTTAGAGTTTATCACTTCTTTTTATACGTCACCAGGTTTTGCGGATGAAATCATTCATATATATGCGGCACGTAATTTGAGTCGACTGGAAGTGCAGAAGGATTTAGATGAGGATGAGTTTGTAGAGGTAATGGAATGTTCATTAGAAGAAGCGGAACAATTAGAAAAAGAACATAAGATTCAAGATGCTAAAACAGCATTTGCTATTCAATATGTAAAAGCACAAGGATGGATGAAATGAATTCCTACTTTGTTGATCTACATATACACATAGGGAGGAACTGGCTTGGCAAAGCAGTGAAAATCACTGGTTCGAAGTCGTTAACCCTAAGCAATATTCTAAAAGAATCAAGCCGGCATAAAGGGATACACATGATTGGGATCATTGACTGTCATTCACCAGAAGTTTTAAAGGAGATTCATGATCTGATTCAAAAAGGAATGGCATATGAGAAGAAGGACGGAGGCATTCAATTTGAAGACGTTACGCTATTACTAGGTTCGGAAATCGAAATTTATGATGAGCATTGTAACGGTCCTATTCATGTTTTAGCGTTCCTACCAACGATAGAGAAGATGGAGACGTTCTCCAACTGGTTATCCTATAGAATGACCAATATTCATCTTAGTTCGCAACGGTTCTATGGGACAGGAAAGGAGCTTCAGTTTAAGGTAAAGGAATTAGGTGGATTATTCATACCAGCTCATGTATTTACCCCATTTAAAAGCTTATACGGTAAAGGGGTAGAAGCTTCATTAACAGAAGTTTTCGATCCGGATTTGATTGATGGGATTGAACTAGGACTTAGCGCTGACACGAAAATGGCGGATGCTATCGCGGAGCTCCACCGTTATACGTATCTATCAAATTCTGATGCTCACTCTCTTGCTAAAATTGCTAGAGAGTATCAAGAAATGTATATGGATCATCCTTCCTTTAAAGAATTGGAATGGGCTTTACATCAAGTAAACGGGAGAAGAGTGGTAAAGAACTTTGGTTTAAACCCGTTACTTGGAAAATACCATAAAACCGTTTGTGGACAATGCTTAAAACAAAGAAGCAGCTCAGAAGATACGTGTAGTTGTGGCACTTCCAAAATGATTAAAGGGGTGTCTGATCGAATTGAGGAGTTAAAAACGGCAACAACCTCTCCTGAGAGGCCAGAATACTTCTATCAAGTCCCATTGGAATATATTCCTACACTAGGAAAGAAAACATTGGAAAAGCTTTTGCAACGATATGGTACAGAAATGGATATTCTTCACTATAGAACAGAAGAAGAATTAAACGAGATAGCCTCTTCTAAAATTGTAGACGCCATTATGAAGATGCGGAAAGGAAAGCTTTCCATCTCGGCTGGTGGTGGTGGAATTTATGGTAAAGTAAACATATCTTCTTAATTCTATAAATACTGGTCTATTTTTTTGATATTCCTCATAGATTCTAGTAACAAGCAATATTCGAACCAGAATGGGGGATATCCGTGTACAAAAAACGAACCGTATCAGCAGACCATATAAAAGACCACGCAGCCGTTTATTTTTTCATGATTATATTATTTCTAATTGGAATTATATTCGGTGCTGTTATTGTAAACAGTATGAATTTTGTTCAAAAACAAGATTTGTTTTTCTATTTAGATCGCTTTTTTGGAAAGATGCTTGAGGGCCCTGATGTAAATAATCAGGATATTTTCGTAAGCAGCTTGTTCTACCATATTAAATATTTATTGCTTTTATTTGTTCTCGGTTTATCGGTTATTGGGATGCCAATCATTTGGATTTTATTATTTATTAAAGGAATCGTAGTCGGTTTCTCCGTCGGCTTTTTTGTTAATCAGATGGGATGGAAAGGGTTATTGTTGGCAACTGCATCCATTGCCCCTCAAAACCTTCTAATCATTCCGGTTTATTTGATTGCAGGTAGCTTAGCGATGATCTTTTCCATTAATCTTCTTCGCAAGTTATTCTCCCAAAAGCTACATCAACCGTTACTTCCGTTATTTATGCGGTATGGAACGTTCTTTTTCGCACTTTTCTTAGTAGTAGGCGTAGCATCATTAATTGAATCGTTCGTCGCAAATGAGGCGATGCAGCTTGTCATTAAATGGATTTATAATAATTAAACTTAAATTATAATCATTATAAATAACAGTTTATAATAATTTTACTTTGACACCGGTTCCGCGTCTGCTTATAATAGGATTGGAGTTAGTAGGAGGGACCGGACATATGGAACATAGAATTGATCGGATAAAAAAGCAGCTTCATGCACAAAGCTATAAATTAACCCCACAACGAGAGGCGACAGTTCGTGTTCTGTTGGAGCGGGAGGAAGATCATCTCAGTGCGGAAGATGTTTACCTACTTGTGAAAGAAAAGGCACCAGAAATTGGTCTGGCCACAGTATATCGAACATTAGAGCTATTATCTGAATTGAAAATCGTAGACAAGATTAACTTTGGTGATGGAGTTTCCCGATACGATTTGCGAAAAGAAGGGGCTGCGCATTTTCATCATCATCTCGTTTGTATGGAATGTGGAGCGGTAGAAGAAATAGTAGAAGATTTACTAGAAGATGTCGAAAAAATTGTCCAAAAAGAGTGGGGCTTTCTAGTAAAAGATCATCGTCTTACCTTTCATGGGGTCTGCAGAAAGTGCCATGATAAAGATAAAGAAGAAGATTCATCAGAATAGAAGAAACGAGAACTTGGTTAACCAGGTTCTTTTTTTATGAAATAATTTACAAACCTATAATTTTCCGTTACCTTTAGTAATATAGACGTATATTTTCGGCAACCTTAGGCATATCTTGGTAATAGAATTTCTTGTCCATTCTATTAGGGGAGTTTTGTCTATGAAGTCGGTTATTTCACTCGTTCGAGATTCATTGAAATTATTCATTATTTTCACGGTATGCACAATGCTCTTTTATTTTGGTTTAAGAGCTATACACGCTGAGTATGAAAATTATCACAAGTATGATCCTCCTGAAGGAAGAGCTGTGAAAGTCTTTGAACAACAAGATCAGTCGTGGGTGGATCGTCTATCGTTATTTTTTCGATTAGGGGAGTAGACTTGAATGAATCATGAGCTCGATGACTTTTTTCATTATTTAAAAGTAGAACGTGGATTGTCTCACAATACATTATTGTCCTATCGTAGGGATTTACAAGCTTACCAGCTTCATATGAAGGAACAATGCAATCTAGACGATTGGAAAAAGGTATCTCGGGCTAACATCACACAATACATGTACCATCTACATGATAGTGGGAAATCCTCTGCAACAATAGCGAGATCCTTATCATCTATTCGATTGTTTCATCAATTTTTAGTGCGTGAATATCAGGCACCGACCGATCCGAGTCTACATATTGAAACACCGAAGAAGGAGAGAAAGTTACCTAAAGTGCTTTCTTCTAAAGAAGTGGAAACACTATTAACGATGGAAGTGAATCATCCACTTGCCATACGGAATAAAGCAATGCTAGAGATGCTGTACGCAACTGGATTACGTGTATCAGAATTAATCTCCTTAAAAGTTAGTGACTTACACTTAACAATGGGGTTTGTGAGGACGTTTGGGAAAGGATCTAAGGAACGAATTGTTCCACTAGGGGAATTAGCACAGGAAGCAGTAGATCGCTATATTACCTTAAGTAGAACGCAACTAGTAAAGAAAACAAAGACAGATGCTTTATTCGTTAATCAGCACGGTAAGCCGTTAACTAGACAAGGATTTTGGAAGATATTAAAAGGAATTGCCAAAGATGCCGGGATTAAAAAAGAGATTACACCGCATACGCTTCGGCACTCTTTTGCTACGCATTTACTTGAAAATGGGGCTGATTTACGCTCTGTTCAAGAAATGCTCGGCCATGCTGATATCTCTACAACTCAAATCTATACACATGTTTCAAAATCACGAATAAAGGATATTTATAAGTCCTATCACCCAAGAGCTTAGGCGAAGGGTGAATGGTAGTTAAAGAGGTCTGACATCATACAACAACGAAATTTGTGATATTATAGAGAAAGATTGGAAAAGTAAATAAAGAAATGATACATAGGAGGAAATAAACATGTCTTTTAAACGAATATTCATTATTGTAATGGATTCAGTTGGAATCGGAGAGGCTCCGGATGCCGCAGATTTTGGAGATTTAGGAGCTGATACACTTGGACATATCGCAGAGCATATGCAAGGCTTAAAGATGCCGAACATGGCAAAGCTTGGGCTTAGTAATATCCGAGAAATTAAAGGAGTTCCTAAAGCGGATAAACCTGCCGCTTTTTATACCAAAATGCAAGAAGCCTCAAATGGAAAAGATACGATGACAGGTCATTGGGAGATTATGGGGTTACACATTGAACAACCATTCCGTACATTCCCAGATGGATTCCCAAATGAGCTTCTCCAAGAGTTGGAAGAAAAAACTGGACGTAAAATTATCGGTAACAAACCCGCGTCTGGAACCGAGATTATTAAAGAATTAGGAAAAGAACATATGGAATCAGGGGCTTTAATCGTGTACACCTCCGCTGATTCTGTTTTACAAATCGCAGCCCATGAGGAGATTATTCCGATTGAAGAGCAGTATAGAATTTGTGAGATTGCCCGTGAATTAACACTTGATGAAAAATATATGGTGGGGCGTGTTATTGCTAGACCATTTGTAGGAGAACCTGGCGCTTTTGAGAGAACATCAAACCGCCACGACTATGCTTTAAAACCATTTGGACGTACAACAATGAACGAACTAAAAGATGCCGGATTAGATGTAATCGCTATCGGGAAAATTTCTGATATATACGATGGAGAAGGAGTAACAAAATCGATTCGCACAAAAGACAACGATGATGGAATGGTACAAATCGTTCAAACAACAAAAGATGATTTTCAAGGGATTAGCTTTTTAAATTTAGTAGATTTTGATGCAAAATATGGGCATAGACGAGATCCTCAGGGCTATGGGGAAGCATTGGAAACCTATGATACTCAACTACCAGAATTGCTTGAAAATTTAAATGAAGAGGATTTGTTAATCATCACTGCAGATCATGGGAACGACCCTGTCCATCATGGGACAGATCATACACGAGAATACGTCCCATTGCTTGTCTATTCGAAAGCATTTGAAAGCGGTAAGGAGCTACCTATTCGTCAAACCTTTGCCGATATTGCTGCTACTGTCGCAGAAAACTTTAACATACAAGCACCAGAACATGGAAAAAGCTTTTTGAAAGAATTGAAATAGGGGGAAAACAATATGACTCATTTAGTTGAAGCAAAGGATTATATTTTAAAGCAAGTCGATCAAGCTCCGAAGATTGGTCTGGTCCTAGGTTCAGGTTTGGGCGTTTTAGCTGAAGATATTCAAAATCCTGTAGCCATTCCGTATCAAGATATCCCGCATTTTCCTGTATCTACCGTTTCCGGTCATAAAGGACAACTAGTATTAGGAAGTTTAGAAGGTCAATTTGTCATCGCAATGCAAGGTAGATTCCATTATTACGAAGGGTATGAGATGGGTCAAAGTAACGTTTCCTATCCGAGTGATGAAAGCACTGGGAGTAGAGCAAATCATTGTTACAAATGCAGCGGGTGGAATCAATGAATCCTATAATCCTGGTGATTTAATGTTGATTGAGAGGATCACATCAATAATTTTGGAACAAATCCTTTGATTGGGAAGAATGACGAAGAAATTGGACCGAGATTTCCAGATATGTCGGAAGCGTATAGTAAACGACTGCTGCAGCATGCCGAAAAGGTTGCTAATTCCTTAAACTTAAACGTTCAAAAAGGCGTTTATGTAGGAAATACAGGCCCTTCTTATGAGACTGCATCAGAGGTAAAAATGCTTCGTACGTGGGGGGGAGATGCGGTAGGTATGTCCACAGTTCCAGAAGTCATCGTTGCCAATCATGCAGGACTTGAAGTGTTAGGTATTTCATGTATTTCAAATATGGCTGCAGGTATTCTTGACCAACCATTAACACACCATGAAGTAATGGAAACAACGGAAAAGGTAAAAGAAGACTTCCTCCGTTTTATGAAAGAAATTATTCGCACTCTTCCAATGAAATGAATTTTAATGAATATAGGTGATTTCAATGAGAATGGTTGACATTATACAAAACAAAAGAAATGGAAATTCTTTATCGGACGAAGAAATTAAGTATTTTGTTCGAGGCTATACAGACGGAAATATTCCAGATTACCAAGTCTCTTCTCTCTTGATGGCAATTTATTTTCAAGGAATGGACGAAAGAGAAACGGCTACGTTGACACAAGCGATGGTTGATTCAGGAGAAACCATTGACTTATCAGCAATTAATGGGCATAAGGTGGATAAACACTCTACAGGTGGAGTGGGGGATAAAATAACCTTCATTACTGGACCTTTAGTTGCTTCTGTTGGTGTTCCTGTTGCCAAAATGTCTGGAAGAGGATTAGGCCATACTGGTGGCACGATTGATAAGCTTGAATCTATTTCCGGCTTTGATGTGGAAATGACGAAAGAACAATTTATCTCCAATGTGAATCAGTTTAAGTTAGCTGTGGCGGGACAAACAGGAAATCTTGCACCTGCCGATAAAAAACTCTACGCATTACGAGATGTAACCGCAACCGTGGACTCGATTCCTTTAATCGCAGGTTCCATCATGAGTAAAAAGCTGGCATCTGGTGCTGACAGTATTGTACTTGACGTCAAAACGGGCACAGGTGCGTTTATGAAAACATTAGAAGATTCACAAGCCTTGGCTGAGGAAATGGTGAAAATCGGAAACAACCTTGGACGAAATACTGTTGCGGTTATTAGTGATATGAATCAGCCATTAGGGTATGAAATTGGAAATGCCAATGAAGTGCGAGAAGCAATGGAGGTACTGCAAGGAAAAGATATTCCAGATTTAAAACAACTAGGTTTGGAATTGGCTGCTCATATGACCGTTCTTGCAGAAGTGTTTAATGACTATGAAACCGCCTACCAAGAGTTAGAGAAGAACCTTCACAATGGTAAAGCATTTCAAGCATTTCGCTCCTTTATTCAAGCTCAAGGTGGAGATGTTCAACAAATTGATCATCCAGAAACCTTACCGACGTCCGCTTATCACGTAGAAGTCATGGCTACTAGAGATGGATTTGTGACAGCTATTGATGCCGAATCGATTGGAATTGCTGCCATGTATTTAGGCGCGGGGAGAGCAACAAAAGAAGATGTCATTCAACATGGTGTGGGAATTACGTTGAAAAAGAAAATAGGGGATAAAGTGGGACCTGGAGAAGCTATTGCCATTCTCCATAGCGACGATGAGCATCCTACTGATTCCATACAAAAGGTACAAGAAGCTTTCGAGATTGGGAAGACACAACCAACTACTAACCCTTTAATATATAAAGTAATACGTTAATACGATTTAATGACTTGATGATAAATCAAGTCATTTTTTTGTTATAAAACTCCATCATCATGGAAAAAATATGAATACTACGATTATGGAGGTATAGTCATGAAGAAATTCATTCTAAGATGCTTGATTGTTATATTAATTGGCACGACAGTAGCGCAACCGATTCAAGCTGAAGAAAAA
The DNA here is from genome assembly GCF_007301515.1 of Radiobacillus deserti. GTDB lineage: Bacteria > Bacillota > Bacilli > Bacillales > Amphibacillaceae > Radiobacillus > Radiobacillus deserti. Next base: position 1,918,172 of record NZ_CP041666.1, on the reverse strand, counting down.
GCGAAAGAGAAAGACGATTTAAACCTAGCAGAAAGTTCCAAATCAGCTATTTTAATAGAACGAGATACGGGTAAGATTCTTTATGAAAAAAACTCACACAAGGTACTTCCCCCTGCCAGTATGACGAAAATCATGACCCTATTGTTAATTATGGAAGCACTCGAAGAAGGGCAAATTAAACTGGACGACACTGTACGTGTCAGTGAGCATGCTGCCTCAATGGGAGGTTCCCAAATTTTCTTAGAGCAAGGCGAAGAAATGTCCGTAGAAGATTTGTTAAAAGGGGTAGCTGTTGCATCAGGAAATGATGCCAGTGTGGCATTAGCAGAGCATATTGCTGGAAGTGAAAAGACATTTGTAAAGATGATGAACGATAAAGTAAAAGAGCTTGGCTTAGAGAATACACACTTTGAGAATCCAACTGGTTTACCAGCAAAAGATCATTACAGCACAGCTTATGATATGTCAGTAATGGCAAAGGCATTGTTGAAATATGAAAACATTACGAAATATACGAGCATGTATGATGGCTATTTAAGAGAAGGTACAGAAGATGAGTTTTGGCTTGTAAATACGAATAAATTGGTCAAATTCTACGATGGGGTAGACGGACTAAAAACTGGTTATACATCAGAAGCTAAATATTGTTTAACAGCGACAGCGAAAAAAAATAATATGCGTGTCATTGCTGTTGCGATGGGAGCAGATACAACGAAAAAAAGAAACAGTGATGTGACCTCCATGTTAGATTATGCATTTAGCCAATTCGCAACGAAAAAGCTATTTAATAGTAATCAACCAGTCACAAACCTAGAATTAATAAAAGCAGCAAAAGATAAAGTGAGAGTTGTAACGGATGAATCAATTTCTGTCGTTCACAAAAAAGGAGAAAAGTTAGAGGACATTGAAACGAAAGTAAAGTTAGATTCTGAGTTAGATTTACCTTTAAAAAAGGGAGACAAAGTTGGAACATTAGAAGTACTAAAAGACAATAAGTTACTTTCTGAAACACCGATTGTTGTCGAAGAGGATGTAGAGAATGCTGGATTTTGGAAGCTATTTAAAAAATCTATGGATAATATGTTGAAAGTCGAACCATCCTAGGAACTTTTTTCGATTTTCCACTTCTTTTGTCGGAGGGCAGGATTTTGCTAGATGAAAGAAGAAAGGATTCACTACAGGAACAAGAAGGAGGAATCAGTAGTGAGTCTTTCTGTGAAATTTACAAAGAAGGAAAACGTATTACTGGTAAGACTAACCGGTGAGTTAGATCACCATGCAGCTGAAAATTTAAAAGCAGAATGGCAGATGGCTATTCGTGAATCCAACACGGAACATGTCGTGTTAAATCTTGGAGATCTTGACTTTATGGATAGCTCCGGGCTTGGAGTAATCTTAGGCAGATATAAGGAAGTCACGCAAGCTGGTGGTGAAATGGTTGTTTGTGCCATTTCACCAGTGGTTAAAAGACTATTTGATATGTCCGGTCTATTTAAGATTATTCGACTAGAAGAAACAGAAGAATTTGCTTTGTTAAGCTTGGGGGTGGCTTCATGAAAAACACAATGCACTTAGAATTTAGTAGTTTAAGCTCGAATGAAGCATTCGCAAGAGTTACAGTTGCAGCATTTGTTGCACAGTTAGATCCTACTGTTGATGAACTAACTGAAATCAAGACGGTTGTATCTGAGGCTGTCACCAACTCCATTATTCATGGCTACAATAACGATACAGATAAGATGATTCAAATTAAGTGTACGCTTCAAGATGATGTGGTAGAACTTCTTATTCAAGATGATGGGATTGGAATACTGGATGTAGAAGAAGCGATACAGCCACTATATACATCAAAGCCGGAACTAGAGCGTTCCGGAATGGGCTTTACAATCATGGAAAACTTTATGGATAAGTTGGAGGTCATCTCATTTCCTGGACAAGGGACAACTGTCAAGCTGATTAAACAACTAAAGAAAAGTAAAACCGTATGCAATTAGGGGATGTCTATGGAAATAAACCTTAAAAATTCCAAAAAAGAGGAACAGCTGACAGATGAACAAGTGAAGAAATATATTTATGACAGTCAACAAGGGGATCAGGTTGCACGTGACCTTTTAGTAGAACGAAATGTCAGGCTTGTTTGGTCTGTGGTTCAACGGTTTATTAATAGAGGGTATGATCCCGACGATTTATTCCAGATTGGTTGTATTGGTCTCTTAAAATCCATTGATAAGTTTGACCTTTCTTATGATGTAAGGTTTTCAACCTATGCGGTTCCAATGATAATCGGTGAAATTCAACGATTTATTCGGGATGACGGAAGTGTGAAAGTTAGTAGGTCCTTAAAAGAAACAGGGAATAAGATTCGAAAGAAGAAGGATGAGCTAACGAAAAAGTTTGGTAGATCTCCTACAATTAATGAACTGGCTATCGAATTGGAGTTGTCTCCAGAGGATGTGGTACATGCCCAAGAGGCAGCTAAGCTTCCTCACTCTATACATGAAACAGTTTACGAGAATGACGGGGATCCCATTACCCTGCTTGATCAAATCGCTGATCAAGACACAAAATGGTTTGATAAAATCGCTTTACAAGAAGCAATACGTAATTTAGAAGAACGGGAACGACTTATCGTATATCTTCGGTATTATAAGGATAAAACGCAATCCGAAGTTGCGGAACGTTTAGGAATATCTCAAGTGCAAGTCTCTAGGCTTGAAAAGAGAATTCTAGAGTATATTAAAGAGCAAATAGGCATGTAAAACGAACTACCTGTTGCGAATTGCAACGGGTAGTTTTTTTGTTGGAAAGATAACTGATATGGACGGTGAGGAGTAGAGAATCTTCATGGAAAGTGCATGATTTTAGCTTCTATCATCCATACTAGAACTAAATAAAGGAGGGGACTTTTTTGGACATTGTCTATATCAGAATGAAAAAGAAGCTAGAAGTTACCCCTAATAAACAGTTACAAATGAAAGATATTGCTTTCATATCAGCAAGTTCAAACCTTAAAAGAAGAGTTGAAAATACATTTTTGGACGTTACGATTCATAAGCAAGATCCTGTAAAAGTACTGGATGGATTCTCGATTATAGAGAAGTTAAATCAGCGGTATCCAGAGCAGGATCTCCAATTAATTGGACCTTCCCAAACGATTTTATACTTAAAAAAACGAACAAAGGCTCCATCCATCGTGTTAGTTTCTCTCATTTGGCTATTACTATTTGTTGGCTCAGCGATGGCGATTATGAATTTTCATTATGATGTAAGTATGCAGGAGGTTCAACAGAAGCTCCATTTTTTGTTGACAGGGAAAGAGGTACATCATCCCTTATGGCTTCAAATTCCATATTCAATCGGACTTGGGGTAGGCATGATTTTGTTTTTTAATCACTTGTTTAAGAAGCGGTTTAATGAAGAGCCAAGTCCACTAGAAGTCGAAATGTTTAAATACCAACAAGATTTAGACCAGTATGTTAGTCACTATGAGAATGAGATAAATACAAAAGATGCTACTTCTCGTCGCCGCTGAAATTCTTATCGGTTTTGCATCTGGTCTAATTGTTGGTACAGGCTTTGTTGGATTTTTAACTGTTTTAGGGATTATCCCTCGGTTAGTGCAATTGAGTAAAACACACAACTATATGAAAATAATCGAACTGAGTGTTATTTTTGGAGCGCTATTTGGCGTTTATTTAGCGTTTACGGACATCCATTTCCAAGCATCAAAGCCAGTTATTGTGATATGGGGCTCCTTGCACGGCATTTTTATAGGAATGCTTGCCGCTGCTTTAACGGAGGTATTAAATGTTTTTCCACTTTTAGCTAAAAGAATCGGGATGGAAATACATATTTTATGGTTTTTAATGGCCATAGTGTTTGGGAAAATTTTCGGATCTATTTTTCAATGGGTACTATTTGTGAAATATTAATCCCATATATAGAAAGGATCGGTTATATGAGCAACAGGAAGCAAGTAATCGTCATAACAGATGGGGATGAATATGCAAGAAAAACATTGGATTACTTGGCCCCTAAGTTCGGTGGGACTTGTCTGTCTCATTTATCAGATAACCCAACAAAAGCAAGCTCTCAAGAGGTAATCAAAGCAGTAAAATCTGCACCATCTGAGCCGGTATTTGTCTTAGTAGACGATGCAGGGTGGCATGGGGTTGGTGCCGGAGAACATATCTTAATTGATTTGGATAAGGACCCTGATATTGACATTATCGGTGCAATCGCCGTCGCCTCACACACGAAAAATTTAGAATGGACAAGATTTACCTTTGCGATTGATAACGAAGGAAATCTTACAGCAAATGGGGTAGATAAAGAAGGAATACCAGTCGCAGATGTTGGGCGAGTGAATGGAGACACTGTGTATGCGTTAGATCAATTGAACCTTCCTATTGTCGTTGCAATTGGGGATATTGGGAAAATGTATGGTAGAGATGCCGTAGAAAATGGATCTCCGATTACAAGACAAGCAATTGAGATGATCCTAGAAAGGGGAGGAAAGAAATGAATTCAGATACGAAAACCGCAATATCGGCAAAAATAAAAAATAATAAAACATTTATGGAAAACCGTGTTGGGTTGGGAACTTCATTTGACCTAGGAGTTCGCGATTTTACGCTTCTTAAAAAACATATTAATTTATATTATGTAACGGGTTTATGTGAAACACCGATTATAGTGCAATTAATGAAAAAAATCTTGGAGATTAATGAATCAGATCGAGGCGCGAACAAGGTAGGGGAATTGATTCAGAATCGTTTAATTCATCAGCAAGTAACGAAAGTAGAAACAATGGATGAAGTCGTGGACCAATTGTTGTCCGGTTTAATTGTGATTCTTATAGATGGAGAAGAGTTTGGCTATATTATCGACGTTCGAAGTTACCCTGGTCGAACTCCTGAAGAACCTGATACAGAAAAGGTAATTAGAGGTTCCAGAGACGGTTATACAGAGAATATCATAGAGAATACGGCCTTAACAAGACGGAGAGTAAGGGACGAACGACTACGTCATGAATTGATTAAAGTAGGTGAAAGGTCTAAAACGGATATTTGTATCGCATATTTGGATGATGTTGCCGACCAAGGGTTAATAAAGTTGATTAAGAATGAAATGAAACAGATTGAGATAGATGGATTAACGATGGCAGACAAGACGATAGAAGAATTTCTTGTAAACCAAGGCTTTAATCCATTTCCGCTTGTACGATACACGGAACGACCAGATGTTGCTGCCAATCATTTATTAGAGGGACACGTACTTATCATGGTCGATACGTCACCGAGCTTAATCATTACACCTACCACGTATTTTCACCATGTCCAACATGCAGAGGAATATCGACAATCTCCAGGAGTAGGTACCTTTATTCGTTGGATACGATTTGCTGGCATATTTGCTTCCGTATTCTTACTTCCGTTTTGGTTATTACTGGCAATGGAGCCTTCTTTATTGCCAAAAGGTTTGTCCTTCATTGGACCGACTGAACAAGGGAACATTCCAATTGTTGTCCAAATCATTCTAGCAGATATTGGATTAGAATTTATGAGAATGGCTGCTATTCATACCCCAACACCTTTAGCTACTGCAATGGGGTTAATTGCCGCAGTACTAATTGGGCAGATTGCAATTGATGTGGGACTGTTTTCTGCCGAAGTTATCTTATACGTAGCGATAAGTGCAATTGGGACATTTGCAACACCAAGTTATGAGTTAAGTGTAGCCAACAAGATGTCGCGAGTTATATTGCTAATTATAACCGCGATGTTTGGCGTTAAAGGGTTTGCAATTGGTTTTACGCTATATATTTTGTTGTTAGCGCATATTAAATCATTAAAAACCCCATATTTATGGCCATTTCTACCCTTTAATGGAAAGGCATTGCTTCAAATTTTAATCCGTGTTTCCGTTCCCATGTCCAAGGATAGACCGAGTATCGTTCATCCACGCAATAACTATCGTCAACCGAAAAAGGTTTAATGTTGAACGGCACTCTGCATTATGGTAAATTAGCTTTATGTTTAACATAACCTTTTCTCATATTAGATGGTAATGATGAACCTAACATTCCCTTATCCCATCTGTTTAGGAATCCTTTTCAGTGAGGATAAGGGATTTTTAAATTAAGAAAGGCGTAAGGGTGAGGAGGAACAGATCATGGATTATCCCTTTCCAACGAATCAACATGGCCATTTAGAAATTGGTGGCATAGATGCGGTAGATTTAGCCCAAAAGTATGGAACACCTCTTTTCGTATATGATGTATCCATCATTCGAAAAAACGCACGAGCATTTGTGGAAACATTTAGAAGCTTAGGTGTAAAATATCAGGTTGCGTACGCAAGTAAAGCATTCTCCTCTGTAGCGATGCTCCAGGTTGCGAATCAAGAGGGATTAAGTCTCGATGTTGTGTCGCAAGGAGAACTATACACAGCTATTCAAGCTGACTTCCCAGTTGAAAAGATTCATATGCACGGAAATAATAAGAGTCGTGAGGAATTAGAGATGGCTGTACAGTACGGAATCGGATGTATTGTCGTGGACAATTTTTATGAAATCGAACTCTTAAAGGAAATATTGCAAGAAACTAACAGATCCATGGAAATATTGCTTCGTGTTACACCTGGTATTGAAGCACATACGCATGATTACATTTTAACAGGCAATGAGGATTCAAAATTCGGTTTTGATTTATCGAATGGACAAGCGGAACAAGCCTTTTTACTAGCAAATGCCTCTCCTTTACTACATGTAAAAGGATTACATTGCCATATAGGCTCACAGATTTTTGAAACAGACGGGTTTATTATGGCTGTCCGTCGTTTATTTGAATCTTTGCATCAATGGAATCAAGTATATGATTATACACCAGAAGTACTGAACTTAGGTGGAGGTTTTGGGATTCGCTATACAGCGGAGGACGAACCATTGCCACTTGTAGATTACGTGGAGGCGCTTGTTTCAGAAGTAAAACAACAAGCAGAGTCTTTGCGACTACCGGTACCAGAAATTTGGATTGAACCAGGTCGTTCTATTGTTGGAAATGCATGCGTGACTATTTATACACTAGGTTCTATTAAAAACATACCAGGGATTCGTAAATATGTGTCTGTAGACGGCGGTATGACGGATAATCTACGACCTGCCCTTTATCAAGCTAAATATCAAGCAGTGGTTGCGAACAAAGCAAATCATGATTTAAAAGAACAAGTATCTGTTGCAGGGAAATGCTGTGAATCTGGTGATATGTTAATCTGGGATATAGATGTTCCAGATATTAATCATGGTGATTTGCTAGCTGTGTTTAGCACCGGGGCTTACGGGTACTCCATGTCTAATCATTATAACCGTTTTCCAAAAGCAGCGGTTGTGTTTGTAGAGGATGGACGAGACCAGCTCGTGATTAAAAGAGAATCTTATAAAGACTTGACACGAAATGACTTACAATATGCATATAACGGAGGCGTTTTAAATGAAGCAAGCAACAATTGAGTTTGAAAACGGAGAAAAAATTGTGATTGAGATGTTCGAAGACGCAGCACCAAATACAGTCGCTAACTTTGAAAAGCTAGCGAATGATGGTTTCTATGATGGCGTAACGTTTCATAGAGTCATCCCAGGATTTGTTGCACAAGGCGGAGATCCGACTGGAACTGGAGCTGGTGGTCCAGGCTATACTATAAAGTGTGAAACAGAAGGAAACCCACATAAGCACGTAGCTGGAGCTTTATCAATGGCGCATGCTGGAAAAGATACAGGAGGGAGCCAATTCTTTCTTGTACACGAGCCACAGCCTCATTTAGATGGCGTTCATACGGTATTTGGTCAAGTGACGGAAGGGTTGGATACGGTTCTCCGTATTCAACAAGGCGATGAAATGAAGAAAGTGCGTGTTGAAACAGTTTAAATCCTTTAAAAATTAATGATGCAATCATGAATGGAGAAAAGTGAGTCCTAGGACTCACTTTTCGTTTTGGATTTCTATATTCTACTCTGATTCCCTATAGAGAATAAGTCATGGTAAAATGGAAGAATGATTCTAGTATCGGAAAGGAAGGAATATGGTTAATATACTCTTATTCGTCCTCATCATTGGTCCTATAAGTATCTTACTTCATGAACTAGGACATTGTTTTGCCGCATTTCTTTGTAAAGCAGATGATATTGAACTTACAATAGGAAGAGGTAGATCACTAGTTAGCGTGAAAAAAGGGAAGCTGCGTGTGAATATAAAACAGTACTTCTTTCTGGGTGGTTATTCCAATTACCAAAAGATGGATTCATTTCATCCGACCGAAATGGCTGTGATTTCCTTTGCAGGTCCTTTTTTTAACCTTCTTATTTTCTTTAGTACATGTTCCGTAGAACATCCAGCTATTCAATTAGGAAGCCTGTTTAATTTGTGGTTGTGCATAATTAATTTAATACCATTTAACATCGCAATGCAGCAGTCTGATGGGTATAAAGTAATAGTAAATTTTTGGAATTCAGTTCGATAAAACCATGACATATTGAATAAATAGTAGTATGATTTAACAAAGATGTACTTGAAGTAAAAGGAATGATGATTGGTTGAGTACAAGAAAGAAAAATTGGATTTTATTTGCTATTTTACTAACACTAGGAATAATTTGGGGTTTTGTTTATTGGTTTGTCTTTGTTCTTTAACCGTTTAGTGAAGCATGGATGGAAATTTTTAATGATTAAGCTTATAATGGGAAGCATGGATAGAAAGTTATGTCCATAAAGAGGGGTTTCTATGTTAATTAGGTATAAAAAAAGTTTAGAAAAAATAGCTATGGGACTTTTGTCTTTTATGCCTGAAGAAAAAGAAGTGAAAAAGCTACAACATACAATGAAAGAATATGAAACGAACGAGGCCTGGCATTTGTATTTATGGAAGGAAGACGATATATTAGGAGCAATTGGCATCGAGCTTCAGTCCAATCAAAAAGTACTCGTTCAACATATAACCGTGAACCCTTCCTATCGAGGTATGGGGATTGGGAAAAAGATGCTTGAAGAAATTCAAAGCATCTATGAGGGCCAAGAAGTAATTTCAAATGATTCTACAAAAGCTTTTCTTGCAAAGCTGAAAAAGCCTGAAGATACATAAAATTAGAAAAATCTAAACTAGCTCTTGTTGAAGAGCTAGTTTTTTGTATATGATAAGAAGAAGACTTGAATTGGTAAGCTGAGCAACTCTGTAATAGATGGAAGGAAGTAACCAATATGGATCAGTCCTACCTTGTTAAAATAGACAATTTTGAAGGACCACTAGATTTATTGTTGCATTTAATTAATCAATATGAAATTGATATATATGATATTCCAGTAGCAGAAATTACAAAGCAATATATGAACTACATTCATACAATGCAGCAGCTAGAGTTAAATATTGCAAGTGAATACTTAGTGATGGCTGCAACTTTACTAGCGATTAAAAGCCAACTGCTATTACCGAATCAAGAGTTGGAAGCGGAAGATGATGAGTATCAGGAGGACCCTCGAGAGGAATTAATGCGTCGTCTTATTGAATATCGACGTTTTAAGGAAGCGGCTGACCAATTAAGGGACAGAGAAAGCGAATCCAATCAAATTTTTACGAGACCACCAAAAGTATTTGACGAAATGACGGAGCGTCCTCCAGTAGTTCGTGGAGAGCTTTCTATTTATGATATGATCGCTGCAATGTCGAAGGTGTTTGAACGAAAAAAATGGCAGCAGCCGATGGATACGACCATTCAAAGAGCGGAGATTCCAATATCGCAAAGAATGGAAGAGGTGATGGATATGGTAAGAAAAAGTGCTGGTGGTGTTCGTTTTACAAGTCTTTTTCCACATCCAACTCGTTCTCATATAGTCGTCACATTTATCGCAATTTTAGAACTAATGAAGGTAAAAGAAATCTATTGCGTGCAAGAAAATCATTTTGATGAATTAATAGTGTATCAAATGGGGGAAGTATAAATGGAGATTGCAGGATATAAAGCTATCGTAGAAGGTCTCCTGTTTGCTACAGGGGATGAAGGACTCTCTATTAAACAAATAGCAAGTATTTTGGAACTAGATATCAAAACGATCGAACATATAGTTGAGGAACTACAGTTTGATTATGAGCATACAGACCGTGGAATTACATTGTTAGAATCAAACAAGGTGTATCACTTAACAACGAAACCGGAGCATGCCATTTATTATCAAAGATTGTTAGAGTCTCCACATGTGTCTAAGCTGTCTCAAGCAGCCTTGGAAACATTAGCGATTATTGCGTATCAGCAGCCCATTACGAGAACAGAAATTGAAGAAATACGAGGAGTAAAAAGTGATCGTCCTGTCCAAACGCTTGTATCAAGGTCACTTATTGAGGAGAAAGGCAGAAAAGAAGGGGTTGGGCGTCCTATTATGTATGGCACATCAAAGGACTTTCTCACTTACTTCGGGTTGAAGTCCATTGAAGAGCTTCCACCATTGCCAGAAGAAGTGACGGACATCGATGTAGAGCAAGAAGCAGATTTATTCTTTCAAAAATTTAATGAAGCAGAAAAAGAGAACGAGAAAACTAATTCATGATAGTGGATTAGTTTTTTTATTGTTGTGTATCTATTTTTTGTACGTTACGTAACCTTCCTCCCCTTCTTACAATAAAAATTATAATACCAGTCATATGCATGTCCTTTTTGCATAAGAATGTAAAGACATTGGCTAGGTTGGGAGGTAGCACATTGAAGCAAATTGGAATACTACTCACTTGTATAAGTATGTTCGCATTACTCGTTCAGCCCGTTCAAACATTTGCAAAACCAGGAGTTTCTTCACGAAATGCGGTATTAATGGAACAAACAACTGGACGAGTTCTTTATGAAAAGGCAGCAAATGACCAACATCTCATTGCTAGCATCACCAAAATTATGACAGCTATTGTGGCAATTGAATCTGGAAAGTTAGATGAAACGGTTACTGCCAGCCGACGTGCGGTATATACAGAGGGCTCTTCTATCTATTTAAAAGAGGGAGAGAAAATGAAATTGAAAGATCTTGTATATGGTCTTATGCTTCGTTCAGGAAATGATTCTGCAGTTGCGATTGCGGAGCATGTAGGAGGAAGTGTTGAAGGATTCGTTCACTTGATGAATGAAAAGGCACAGTGGTTAGGGATGACGAATAGTCACTTCGACAATCCACATGGTTTAGATTCGGAAACACATTATTCCACGGCTTACGATATGGCTTTACTCATGCGTCACGCAATGAATAACGAGATATTCCGTGAAATAACCAGTGCCAAATCCTATAAGGCTGAATCACGTGAATATGCTTGGGGAAACAAAAATAAGCTGCTCACACGCTATTATGAATACAGTACAGGTGGAAAAACAGGCTATACAAAAAAAGCAGGGAGAACATTAGTTTCAACAGCTGAAAAGGATGGGATGAAACTAATTGTCGTAACATTAGATGGACCCGATGATTGGAATGACCATATGAGCTTGTTTGATTGGGGCTTTAAGCATTATGATATGAAGAAATTACAAGATGAAGGGATTCAAACATACTCGATTCAAGGAAGTGACGAGATAGTGGAAGGATTTATTCATCATGATATCCTTTACCCGCTAACTGAACAAGAAAATAAACAGCTTACCTCTGAGACGTTTATTGAAAAAGAAACAAAACGTGAGGAACCAGGTGGAATTATTGGAAAGAAAATCTTCCGACTTAATGGAGAAACCATTACTTCAGCCTCTATCTTTTCCGAAGCAGAACAAGGAGAGGAAAAAGGTTTCTGGGATCAAGTCCTATCTGTGTTTGAGCAATTGACCGGGGCTTCGGTACATGGTTAACTTAATATGGGCTTTTATGGCTATTATCGGTATCGTTTACGCCATGTTTAATGGCACAATGGATCAAGTGAACCAAGCCTTATTTCAAGGTGCCGATGAAGCAGTAACATTGACCATAGGTCTTATCAGTGTCCTTGTATTTTGGTTGGGGATTATGAAGGTTGCAGAAGAAGCTGGTTTATTGAGGATTCTAACGCGCTTATTCAAACCATTTGTTACGAGGTTATTTCCGGATATACCGAAAAATCACCCTGCGATGGGATATATTCTATCTAATTTTACTGCAAACTTATTCGGATTAGGGAATGCAGCAACACCAATGGGAATCAAAGCGATGGAGCAAATGAAACAGCTTAGCCAATCGGATAAAGCGAGTCGATCCATGATTACGTTCTTAGCCATAAATACATCTAGTTTGACCCTAATACCAACAACTGTGATTGCCATCCGGATGAAATATGAATCCGCTGCCCCAACTGAAATTGTTGGAACGACCATTTTAGCTACGCTAGTTTCCACTACAGCGGCGATTATTGTGGACCGAATATTCCACTATAGAAGGGTGCGGAAGAATAAGCGATGACACTGATTACGACGTTAAGCACATGGATTATTCCATGTATCATTTTACTAGTATTAGTAGTTGCCACATGGAAGAAGGTTCCAACATACGAAAGCTTTGTCGAAGGTGGAAAAGAAGGCGTGAGCATGGCAGTATCTCTTCTACCATTTTTACTAGGAATGATGGTATCAATTGCCATATTGCGTGGATCGGGAGCACTGGAAGCATTTATTGAATGGATATCTCCGTTTTTGATGGCGATTGGAGTTCCAGCAGATATTGTTCCGTTAGCCTTAGTGAGGCCGATTTCTGGTACAGCTGCACTGGGGATGACAACAGAACTGATTCAATCACACGGACCAGATTCATTTATAGGAAGATTAGCATCCACCATGCAAGGATCAACAGACACTACGTTATATATATTGACGGTTTATTTTGGAGCTGTGGGCATTCGCAGAATGGGAGATGCATTAAAAGTTGGACTAATAGCAGATTTTATTGGTATAATTGCATCAATTATAATCGTGTCGATTGTATTTTTATAAAGAAAAGCGTTAACATGACAGTGTTAGCGCTTGTTTTTCGTTAAATAATAAAAAATACGTCAAGACTGATAGGAAACAGAAAGAAAAGCAGGTGATGGTATGAGTTTAGAACGGTTGCAAAAGGTAATTGCACAAAGCGGTGTTACCTCTCGTCGTAAAGCAGAAAAGCTAATCGAAGCAGGGAAGGTAACGGTAAATGGTCAAGTTGTGAAGGAGTTAGGTACCAAGGTTGGGCCAGATGATGATATTGAAGTAGAAGGTGTACCCTTAGAAAAAGAACAACCAGTTTATTACATGTTGTACAAGCCAAGAGGGGTTATTTCAAGTGTGAAGGATGATAAAAATCGAAAAGTAGTAACAGATTTTTTCCCTGATGTGAAGGAGCGGATTTATCCGATCGGAAGATTAGATTATGACACATCCGGTCTACTCTTGCTTACGAATGATGGTGAATTTGCAAACTTATTAATGCATCCAAAATACGAAATTGAAAAAATTTATGTAGCTAAAGTAAAAGGAATACCTAGGAGAGAGGAACTGAATAAACTTCGAAAAGGAATTTCATCCGATGGAGAGAAGCTAAAAGCTACTTTTACAAAGGTGCTGTCTACTGATGACAAGAAGAAAACCGCGATTGTCCAAATTAATTTACAAGAAGGTAGAAATAGGCAAGTGAGAAGAATGTTAGAAGCCATTGGTTATCCAGTTGATAAACTAAAGCGGGAACAATATGGGTTTTTGACATTGGAAGGACTTAATGCAGGGGAATTTAGAGAGCTTACCCCACACGAAGTGAAACAGTTGCGTGCAGAAGCTCAAAAAATTGTTAAATAATAGTCAAATTTTAACCGTTATTTCGATGCTATAATGGAAGCGGGAGTGTGCATATATGACTAAATTAGAAGAAGCGAACAAAGTTAAAAAAAATAAAAAGCAGAGCCGTTTAATTTTTCGAACAACGGTTTTACTTGTGTTGTTTGCTGCATTAGTTTTTGCGCTTGTTTCCAACTTTGTTTCAGGAAATAGTGTCGTTGATGTCGGGGATAAAGCACCTAATTTTCAACTGAAGCAGTTAAATGGAGAAGCGGATTCTTTGCAACTGAATGATTTAAAAGGCAAGGGCATTATGTTGAACTTCTGGGCCACGTATTGTGAACCATGTGAAGACGAAATGCCATATATGCAAGAATTATATCCGGAATACAAGGAAAAGGGTGTTGAAATCGTAGCTGTTAGTTTAGATGCTAATGAGCTTGTTATTAATAAGTTTATAGATCATTATGATTTAACATTCCCAGTCTTGCATGATAAAGGGCAGGTAATGGATCTGTACGGAATTGATCCACTTCCTACAACTTTTTTTATTAACTCGGAAGGAGAAGTTGTGGAAAAGGTATCAGGAGCACTAACCTTAAGTAAGTTAGAGGGGTACTTACAGCAAATTCAACCGAAATAAACAGAGAAATTGCGAGGGGTTTGGATGGAACAATATACTTGTGAGTCATGTGGGCACAAAAATCCAAATGGGACAGTGTTTTGTGCTTCTTGTGGATTGCCGTTAGAGAAAGAAGCTTCAGAGCAAAGAACGTTATTAAACATGCGCTATGAAGGTAGTGCTCGAAGATCACAAACAAAAAATAAAACCATAATCGATAAGATTTGGAATTTCTTCTCATCTGTAAAAGTAGGAGTGACCTTAATTTTTATCACACTAGTCGCTTCTGCTATCGGTACAATATTTCCACAGGAAATGTATATCCCACCAACAGTGGAACCAGCTCAGCATTATGCAGATCAGTACGGGATATTTGGTCAAATATACTATCAGCTAGGCTTTCATAATTTATATAGTTCATGGTGGTATATGGTTCTAATTGCTTTAATCGGCATATCTATTGTGGTGGCGAGTATTGATCGTGTTGTTCCGTTGTATAAGGCATTAAAGAATCAAAAACCGACTCGACATGAAAATTTCCTAAGAGGACAGCGTCTTTTCAGTGAAACGGAAACGGTTTCGTCGGAAGAGAAACAAGAGGTAGTTAAAAAGCTTCGACAATTAAGATATCGTGTTACAGAAGAAAATGGACATGTTCTTGCAGAAAAAGGTAGATTCTCTCGATGGGGTCCATATGTGAATCATATTGGTTTAATTGTATTTCTATTAGGAGCATTGTTGCGATTTGTGCCATTCATGTACATAGATGATTATGTTTGGGTTCGTGAAGGGGAAACAAAGGTTGTCCCGAGTACAGATCAGCAATATTACGTAAAAAATGAAGACTTCATTGTGGAAACCTACGATGAAAACGACGAACGCTATAAGGAATCTCTAGCGAAACAAGGAGTAGTACCAAGTAACTTCCAGACAAATGCCGTAGTATACAAAAATACAAATGCCAAGATACCAGGTGCAGAGCCCGAGCTAGAAGTTTTAAAGGAAGATAGTATCAAGGTTAATCACCCTTTAAAATTTGATGGATTTGCACTCTATCAATCCAACTATCAATTAAATGAATTCAAATCTATGACGTTTCGAGTCCACCGAACAGATGACCCGGACGAAAAGGCTTTAGGAACCTTTCAAATAGACTTAATGGATCCTAAATCTGAGTACACATTAGATAATGGGTTCCGTGTTGTGATTGATCAATACTTTCCAGACTATTACATGTCCGATGGGGAGCCACGATCTCAATCGAAGTATCCAAAAAATCCAGCCTTTGTATTTTTTGTATATCCTCCAAATGAGACTGAACCAGAAATTAGCTTTGCTGGAATTGGTCGAAATGTGCCATCTGGAGATAATGAGTATAAAATTGGAATTGAAGCATTTGAAATGCGAGATGTAACTGGACTTACCGTAAAACGAGATTATACCTTACCGTTTATTGCTTTGGGCGGTCTTATCTTTATGATTGGTGTGGTTCAAGGGATGTACTGGCATCACCGAAGAATTTGGATACACCCAACAGAGAACGGTCTACTGTTAGCAGGTCATACGAACAAAAATTACTTTGGGGTTAAAAAAGATATAGAAAAAATAATTGAAGGAACCTCCATTACTATGGTCGAAGACCAGCAGGAGAAAAAATAATATTAGTTCCTTTTAAGGAGGATAACGATGGGAGATCTCGCATCAATAAGTAGTAGTTTTTTATATGCCGCGTTTGTGCTTTATCTGATTGCGACATTCTTTTTTGCAGGTACGATAAAGGATAAACGGTCAGATGGGACCAAAAATACAGCAGGTAAGATTGCGATAACCTTAACCATAATCGGTTTTGTAGCACAAGTTGTGTACTTTATTACGAGATGGATAGCAAGCCATCATGCGCCGGTAAGTAATTTGTTTGAATTTACAACTTTCTTCGGTATGATGCTTGTTTTTGCATTTATTATTATTTACTTTATCTATCGTGTTAATATTCTGGGACTTTTTGCACTACCAGTTGCGATCTTGGTCATTGCGTATGCAAGTATGTTTCCAACTGAGATTTCACCTTTAGTACCGTCTTTAAAGAGTCATTGGTTGTATATTCATGTTACGACAGCTGCGCTGGGAGAAGCGATACTAGCTGTCAGTTTCGCTGCTGGACTCATCTATTTAATCAGTCAAATCGATCAAACAAAACGATCTGCCAAAACAACTTGGTTGGAAATTATATTATATTCTATTTTTTCCGTTATTGGATTTGTACTTATTGTCTCCATATTTAGCGGACTTGGCTATGAAGCAAAGTATGAATTTCAAGTCGATGGAGAGCCAGTAAGTACTATTTATGAATTACCATCTATTGTAGGCCCACATGATAGTAAACTTGTAACCAGTGATGTTGCCAACCCTCTATTTGAAGCACCAACATGGATGAGAGGGGAAGATGCAGCTCGTAAATTTAATACGTTATTATGGTCTATGATGACTGGAGCTGTTCTATACCTATTAGCTAGATTAATCGCAAGAAAAAGAGTTGGGGCTGCGTTTCAGCCTTTATTAAAACGTGTCAATCCAGATTTGATCGATGAAATATCGTATCGTTCTGTTGCTATCGGCTTCCCAGTCTTCACACTTGGAGCACTAATATTTGCCATGATTTGGGCACAGCAAGCATGGGACCGTTTCTGGGGATGGGACCCGAAAGAAGTATGGGCACTTATTACATGGTTTTTCTATGCTGCTTTCCTCCATTTACGATTGTCACGTGGATGGCACGGAGAACGTTCTGCGTGGTTAGCGGTAGGCGGATTCGCTATCATTATGTTTAATTTGATTGCGGTAAATTTAATCCTTGCAGGACTACACTCCTACGCATAATGGTATAGTAATAGATAAAGACAAAGGGGGGAATGAAAATGAGCGAAAATCAAAAAATATTAGTAGTAGATGATGAAGAGCGAATTCGTCGACTAATTCGAATGTATTTAGAACGGGAAGGCTATGAAATCGAAGAAGCAGAAGATGGAAATCAAGCCGTAGAATATGCACTTCAACAAAACTATGCACTAATCATTTTAGACATCATGATGCCAGGTAAAGATGGGATTGAAGCATGTAAGGAAATTAGAGAGTCAAGCTCAACTCCAATTATTATGCTTACAGCAAAAGGTGAGGAAGCCAATCGTGTACAAGGGTTTGAAGTTGGTACAGACGATTATATCGTGAAACCTTTTAGTCCACGAGAAGTGGTATTACGTGTTAAAGCCTTACTTCGACGTTCTCAGTCTAGTGGACAAGTACAAACAGACTTTGGTGCACGCAATGTATTAGAATTCCCCCATCTCTTGATAGATAATGATGCACACCGTGTCACTGCGGATGGTAAGGAAGTAGGGTTAACACCAAAGGAATATGAATTACTTCTATTTCTAGCCAAGGCACCAGATAAAGTATTTGATCGTGAACAGCTTTTGAAAGAAGTGTGGAAGTATGAGTTTTTTGGTGATTTAAGAACCGTTGATACCCACGTAAAAAGACTACGTGAAAAGTTAAATAAAGTTTCTCAAGACGCAGCAAAAATGATTGTTACCGTGTGGGGAGTCGGATATAAATTTGAGGTATCAGGCAAATAATGATATGGCGTAGTGTTGTCGGGAAGCTATGGATTACGATCCTGCTTCTCGTTTCTTTCGTATTATTTATTCTAACAATCTTATTGCTGGAGTTTTTTGAGAACTTTCACGTGTCAGAAGCTGAAGATGACTTAATGCAATCAGCGAACAAAATTGCAGAAATGATTGATCAAGAGGAAGAGCGATCCTTCATCTTAGAAACGACTTCGCGTATTATGGATCCATCTAGTCGGGTAGCAATATTATTTGGAGAGGATCAATTGTGGTTGTCCGAGACAAGTGATCCAAATTTAAATAAAGTCACTTATGCATGGCTGCTAGAGGATCCAGAATTAGCTAGTGTTATCTCGGATGGTAAAAAGGTTCAAAAACAAATTACACTTCCAAATAGTGATCGAGAAGTGATGATTGTCGGAAAAGCGTTGAAAGAGGATACGAGTGCAATTTTTGTGTACCAATCGTTAAATGTCGTGAGAGAAACCTCTGAAGATACAACTAAAATTATTTTGTTAGCTGCTGGAATTGCCATCATATTAACGACAATCTTTGCTTTCTTCTTGTCTACAAGAATTAGTTCGCCTTTAATCAAAATGCGAGAAGGTGCCTTTGAGTTAGCAAGAGGTGAGTTTAATACTAAGGTTCCAATTCTTACCCATGATGAGATCGGGGAATTGGCTATGGCCTTTAACCGTATGGGGAGACAGTTGAAGTTTCATATTAATGCTTTAAGACAGGAAAAAGAGCAGCTTTCCGGTATTTTGAGCTCCATGGCAGATGGGGTTATTACATTAAATCGAAAAGGGGATATTATAGTTTCCAATCCACCCGCACAAAAATTTTTGGAGGATTGGAATTTTGAATATGAGCAAGATAAAAAGGATTCCAAATCGCTTCTGCCAACGGAATTACAGCATGGATTAGAAGAGGTTATTCGTTCTGAAGAAGAGGTAATGAATGAATTGCTCGTCCAAGGAAGAAGCTATGTGATGATCATGACCCCTTTATATGATCAAACACAAGTACGTGGAGCGGTAGCAGTTATTCGTGATATGACCGAAGAGCGAGCTATGGATAAGTACCGAGAAGATTTTATTGCGAATGTTTCCCATGAACTTCGAACACCGATATCCATGCTTCAAGGATACAGTGAAGCCATCGTAGATGATGTAGCAGAATCTAAGCAAGAGAAGAATGAGTTAGCACAAATCATTTATGAAGAATCACTTCGAATTGGACGTTTGGTTAATGAATTATTAGATTTAGCTAAGATGGAAGCGGGTCATGATCGCTTAAATCTGGAAGTTGTAGAGCTATCCCCCTTCGTTAATCGGGTGGTCAAAAAGTTTAAAGGGCTGGCTACAGACAAACAAGTTCATCTGGAATTAGAGCATAACACGAATCTAGGCTCTATTCGCATCGATCCAGACCGTATAGAACAAGTGCTAACGAATCTAATAGATAATGCAATTACACACACGAACGAAGAGGGACGTGTCATCGTTGAAGTAACTTCACAAGATCAAGTTGTTCAATTTTCTATTCATGATACAGGTGCTGGTATCCTAAAGGATGATTTACCGTTTGTCTTTGAGCGTTTTTATAAAGCGGATAAATCCCGAAAGAGAAGTAAAGGAAAGAAGGGTACTGGTCTCGGTCTAGCAATTGCAAAGCATATTGTAGAATCGCACAAAGGGTCAATTTTTGTCCAAAGTAAAGAGTCGGAAGGTACAACATTTACATTTAAAATACCTAAAAACATCGAAACGGATTAAAAAAAGCAGAATTATCTTGTTCCTTATGAAACGAATTAGTATGTTAGAGAAGGGATTATGCTAAAATATTTCCGTTCCAATCGAATAGTAGAGGTTTAGGTGCATGTGCTTAAAATGGGAATCTGGTTCAAGTCCAGAACTGTCCTCGCAACTGTAAATGCCACGAACGGAGCATAACCACTGCACGCTTAGTGTGGGAAGGGCTCTAGTAGGTACGCATAAGTCAGTAGACCTGCCTAAACTCTATATTTCAAAGCTTCGAGGATTGAGTGTTTGAGATAGCCTAGGCTTATTTTGACATGTTTTTTTTCAGTAAGTTCTTAGATTGTCTTAAACTTATCCATTCTTGGATAAGTTTTTTTCTGTTTTGGATGCCTTCGGGTCAATAGGGATATTAATTTATGGAGGGAAAACTATGAAGCAGTTGTGGAAGTCGTTATTTGCACTATTATTTACAGCTATCCTATTAGTGGGCTGTGGACAAGAATCGGGAGAAGAAGGAAAAACTACCCAAGGAAATTCAGCGAAAAAAACGGAACAAACAGAAAAACAAGAAGTCGTTACGGTTGTTATTTCCAAAGATAACGGTAAAGAAGTTGTCATTGAAGAAGAGGTAGCCATGGAAGAAGGAGCAACCGTTTTAGATGTAATGAAAACAAACTTTAAGATTGAAGAAACCAAAGGATTCATTACTTCTATAGAAGGCTTGACGCAGGATGAAGAAAAGGGAAAGTATTGGATGTACTCCGTTAATGACAAAATTGCAGATGTTGGTGCAGCTGAATATGAATTAGAGCCAGGGGATCAAGTTACTTTTGATCTTCAAGTGATGGAATGATCTGATTGAATACGTACAGGATTACTGTCATCTCCATTTTAGCTGCTTTAGCTGTAGTTGGTAGATTTGCCTTTCAATTTCTTCCTAACGTTCAACCAGTTACGACGATTATTATTATTTGTGGTTTGTTTTTAGGACCGGTTTCTGCCATAATATTGGCCATTCTCACTACATATATGTCGAATTTGTTGTTGGGAATGGGGATATGGACGATTTGGCAAGTGATCATCTGGGGATTTATTGGGCTTTGTAGTGGGTGGTTAGGTAAATGGAAAAGAAATTTACCGTTTGGATTATTAGTTGCCTATGCGGTTTTAATTGGCTATTTATACGGATTTGTTATTTCATTAGCTACTTATACAGTTGCAGGTTCATTTTGGCCCTATTATTTTTCAGGCCTTTTATTTGATACGTATCATGCAGTAGGGAATGCGTTTTTTATGATTGTTCTCTATCCTGTTCTTTCCAAAATCCTGGAGAAATATTATGGGAATTATTTAAAATCAAATACATTGTAAATAAAAACGAAGCTAGGATTTAGCTTCGTTTTTATTATCGAAATGTTCATTATATTCTATGTGAAGTCTCTTATTCATCGACTGCTACGATCAGAACATCGGTACAACATAGTTAGCTAGAAACCATAGAATGGCAAAGGTGATGATGACATAGGCAGCATATTTTATAAAGGTAGAAGCAACAACGCTTGAATCAGATTTCTTTTCTATATTTTTGCGTTCCATTTCCAGATCATGGTTTGGACTCATATCAATCAACTCCTTATTATGTCTTAGAATCCGTAATACCCGGTTCTTTACTTGACCAAACTTTTGCATAATTTGTCTAAATCCGCTATTTACGAAAATGAATCAACTAGTATAAGATTTAAGAAGAGAAAGGTGCGGAAATATTTTATAAAAATGTGTAACTTTGTTGGATGGTTTTTCGACTAATTACACAAGAACGAGGAGAGCTATACTATGAGGTCCGCTTTTGAAGAAATATACGAAGATTACCATCAGGATTTATATCAATTTCTAATGTACATGGTTAAGGATAGAAACGTAGCGGAAGACTTAGTTCAAGAAGTGTATATAAAAGTTATACATGCTTTAGATACCTTTAAAGGGGATAGTAGTCAAAAAACATGGTTGTTTTCAATTGCTCGTCATGTCGCAATTGATTATTTTCGAAAACAGAAAACAAAACGGAAGCGTATATTAGACTTTTTCGATTGGGGCGAGAGGGGAGAACAAGTTCAAGATCATGCGAAAATCCCTGAAGAGATTGCCGTCTTGAACGATGAAATGAAGCAAGTATATAAAAGCTTAGACCATTGTACAATGGATCAAAAAAGCGTAATTATCCTACGATATATTCAAGGAATGTCCATACAAGAAACAGCAGAAATTTTAGGTTGGAGTACGAGTAAAGTGAAAACAACACAGCACCGTGGAATGAAACAGTTAAAAGAAATGCTAAACGGAAAGGAGGGGTTATAGGTGACTAATCGTGTAACTGATGAAAAATTAAAAGAAATGCTTTCGAGCATGCCGAAGGTACAGGACACACAAACGAAGGAAGAATTGTACCAAAAACTTCAAGATGTATCGAAGAGTCCGAAAAAACGAAAGCGGACATCTAAAAAACCATGGTTAGTTCCTACCTTAGCCTCCGTTTCCTTATTGTGTGTGTTAATTTTGATTGTTCCGTCTATGCTGTCGAATAACCAAGGTTCCTATGAATCTAGTGGGTCAGAATCCAGTAAGTTGGATACGACGGAAGAATCAATTGTTCCTGATCGTAGCACCACCATAAAGAAAGCTGATGAATTAGACGATATGAAGCAAGATAAAGCAGCTGAATCAAATGATCAAGCTTTAATAGGACAAAGTGAGATGGAAAAATCTCCTCAATCCATGTTGATTCAGAAGGTTCCTGAACAAGTTTCTCTAGTTCATCTAGCTGCTATGGATCCGTCTGCACAAGTTATTATTCCAATTACTCTAATTGATTCGACTAATCCAATAGTAGATGAAACGTATTATAACCAAATGGATAATTACATCCACAAAGAAGATGGACTTGTACCTTTTGATTTTCAAAATATAACATTCAATCTTTTGCTAGAGAAAGACGAGGTACAGATTACTATTCCAGAGGAGTTCCAGTTACAAGCAGGAAGTGCTTTACAGACAATGTTTAATAGGTTGTTATCTGCGATGTTTGCGCCCTATGGGGTGGAGCGGATTAATCTGGAAGGAAATACGAATTTAGGAGATATGGGAAATATCGATTCGTTTAAAGTAGTGGATCCGTTAGCAAACAGTGCCTTTAAAGTTTATCAATATCAAGAGGATACAAGACCTTTCTTGGTTCCAATCCATTATCAGTCTTATACTAGTATTCAATCGGCACTTGTCGATATGAAAGTGGAAGCACCACAATTTAACATTGAGGCGACAATTCCTGAAAATATAACGTTTGACGTCCAAGAAGACGGAGAGACAGTGACCATATCGTTTACCGAAGTAAATGATTTAAAAGCAAACCAAAGGACGTTAACCATGTTAGAGTCTATGCTACTAACTGCAAAAAGCTTTGGGTATGAATCCGTCCATTTTGAACAATTACCGTTTAAACAAATCGGACCATATGATGTAACAGAACCAATTCCTGTACCAGTTGCCATGAACCCTGAACAGCTCCATTAATAAACATGGTCCTTCTGTAATACAGAAGGACCATGGGTTCCTATCTATGGTTCTAGGTAAAATAGAAGCGTGAGATCGGCAAAACATGTTACTATTAAAAGGATGAATCGTCCTTAAGGTGGTGTGTAGAATGGAGCGAGAAGAATTAATGCATATCATTTCAAGTAAAATGAAGCTTATACGAGTGGAACAAGGATATACGCAGTCAGATATGGCAACGGTCCTAGGTATTTCTAAGAAAACATTAGTCCAAATAGAGAAGGAACGAATTATTGCAAATTGGACAACGGTTATTGCAATTTGTTTGTTGTTCCGAGAGAGTGAGATTATCAGAGGCATAATAGGAAACGATGTGTTAGGTTATTTTAACGTTTATTTACAAAGTGTAAACAGCCAACCATAAAACACAAAAATCGGATAAAGGCATATTGCTTATCCGATTAATCATATTTTAGTGGGTCACCATTGAAAGGTTTATCGAGCATTTTAATAGAATCAGAAGGACAACCTAGAAAGGCATCTTCTACATCTTCTTCCCAGTCTTCTGGAATGGGGCAGACTCCTTTATTTTCGTCAACCGCAACATATGCTAATCCCTCATCATCATATTGAAATATGCTAGAAGCAGTTGCTCCACAAGCTCCACAGGCAATGCATGTATCTTTATCAACAATGGCAAACTTAGCCATTTGCAACCCTCCATTTTCTTTTTCCTCATGGCAGTATAATATAGTAGGGAGTACGTATATGTCCTTTATCTTCTAGTTTAGTTGGTATAACGAAGGATTTCAATAATTTGATTTGATAGCACAAGAGGGGCGTTTATTTTGTTGTCAGCAATACTATTAGATGGGATTTCCAAAATGAATCAGGAAAGAAGTATATCTGGTCTTTACCATATACTTTCTGGAAAGCGATCTGCCCAAACACTACAGGATGCGCATTTATTTAAGTTGACCGGATTTTTTGGTATATGTAAATCACTCCCTCGGGAAAGGTTTGACCAAAAAATTAGCCAGTTAGTAGAACACCATTATATTAGTCCATCCAATCATGATACATATACTAGTTATTTCTTGACTTCCAAAGGAATGCAAATCTTAGTCGACAATCAATTGCGATTCCTAATGGATAAAGCAGAAGGTTTAACCTATGAAGACATTACCGAGCCGTTTTTTCAGCGGATTTTATTAGGGATACAAACGTTTAGTAATGTTTTAAACGGAGAAAATACGTTTATCCCTATTATCGATTCCCCTGCTATTAGCAGGTGGGTTAAAAGGTTTTATATAAAGAATAAGACAAACGTAGAAGAAGTTGCCTCCTTGCTCTATGAAGAACTACAATCGATATTAGAAGAATTGCCGGAACGGGAGGCAACTATATTTGTTGATAGATTAAGTGGATACAAGGATTATGGGCAAACCTTGGAACAGTTAGGTGATTTTTATCAGCTAGATGTGTTTGACATACAAGTCATTCTAATAATCATCACCCATCATATGATTAAGAAAGTACAAGAGGGGGATTTTCCATTATTACGCAGCTTTCTTCCGGAGGTATCAGACAGAGCATTTCTTACACAGTCTGCGCAACGAACGAAAGCATATTTAGATCAAGGCTTACGAATTGAAGAAATTGCAAGAATCCGAAGGCTGAAAACGAACACCATTGAAGACCACGTCGTTGAAATTATCCACGCTGTACCAAACATGTCATTAGGTCGGTTTATAGATGAATCCGATATGGATACTATTAAAGAAACTATTCACGATACCGAATCGAGGCGTTTAAGAGATATTAAGCAAGTCTTGGACAATCGTTATTCCTATTTTCAGATACGATTAGCAATGGCGGTTATTGAAAGTCAGACAGAGGAGTTTTAGTATGCTAGATTTGGAAAATAAGCTTGAGCAATATTTTGGATATGCTAGTTTTCGTACAGGACAAAGAGAAATTATCGAGGATGTATTAGCAGGAAAAGATGTGCTGGGAATTCTACCGACTGGCTCAGGGAAATCCATTTGCTATCAATTACCCGCAAGGTTGTTAACGGGTACAGTTGTTGTCATCTCTCCATTAATTTCCCTTATGATTGATCAAGTCAAACAGTTAAAAGCAACTGGTTTTAAAGAGGTTATCGCAATTAATAGTTTTATGAATCGAGTAGAGAAAGAGCGTGCTCTTCAGCAGCTTTCTGCATATCGACTTATTTATGTATCTCCAGAAATGCTAAAAAATGAAAGCTTTCTAAAAGAGTTGTTAAACTGTTCCGTTTCCCTTTTCGTTGTAGACGAAGCACACTGTATATCCCAATGGGGGCATGAATTTCGACCGGATTATTTAAAATTACACGAAACAATTGAACGGTTAAATCATCCCCCAATTTTAGCTTTAAGTGCTACAGCTACGCCCGAGGTACAAATGGATATTGAGCATCAACTGAGAAGTAAACATATGGTGAAACATGTTTATCCAATGGACCGGACAAATATATCATTTGTTGTAAAATCGTGTGAGGATGAACAGGAAAAGAAAGATTATTTAGTTCACTTACTACAAAGCTTTCCTGTTCCAACCATGATCTATTTTTCTAGTAAAAAAACAGCAGAAAAAGTTGCCCACGAATTAATGCGTCAATTACCTTGTGTAAGAGTCGCTTTTTATCACGGAGGGATGGACCAAACGGATCGTGTATTAATCCAACAGCAATTCATGAATCAGCAGCTTGATGTTATATGCTGTACAAGTGCTTTCGGTATGGGTATTAACAAACAAGATATTAGACTAGTTGTTCATTTTCACCTCCCCACCCAATTAGAATCATTCATCCAAGAATTGGGACGTGCGGGGAGAGATGGCAAATCAAGTGTTAGTCTTGTATTAACAGCGCCTAATGATGATTACCTCCCAAAGGTGCTGCTAGAAGGAGAGCTTCCAAAAAAGGAAGATATAGACCTATTATTTTATGACTTGAAGGATGTGGAAGAGTGTGAGGTACCCTTTCAACAGATTGAGGAGAAGGGCTGGTTAAACGAAATTCAACTTCGGTTTATTCAATATCAATTGGAAAATCATGCTATGTTAAAAAATGGTCGAATATTGTATAATCGGAACAAATGGAAGACCGTCAAACAAGCGATTATTCAGGTCATTACATCCCGTCAAGTGTATAAACAAATGAAATTAACGCAGTTGTTAGACTGGGTATCAGAGAATGGATGCAGAAGAAAATCCTTGTTCTCCTCTTTTCAAAAAGAAGTTCAAGAGCCGCGTTATCATTGTTGTGATTATTGTGATTTTTCATTTGATGACTGGTTACCTGAATATGAAAAACAGGTAACTCCATCTATGAATTGGCAAAAAAGACTTCAAAAAATATTACATCAGCAATAATGGTTAAATATATGTCTAAACAAGTAGAACTATTAAGAGGAATGTCCTCGAAGGAAGTTTATCGACAAGTCCTACTTTCACAGTTTATATTTATTTTGTTAGCTTTCGGTCTAAGCTTCTTTTTATTCGATTCTATGACCGTTTGGTTCGAACTGTTTACATGGAATTGGATAAATATCGTTGTCTTTGCTATTTTACCTGCTATAACAGTCGTATTAATAGATTTGATTCTCTTCATGATAGTACCAAACCAATTAGACGATGGCGGGATCAATGAGATTATTTTTTCAAACAGAACAACATGGGAATTAGTTAGCTTATGTGCCGTAGTAGGTGTATCAGAAGAAGTACTTTTCCGTGGTGTTATCCAAACGACATTCGGACTCATCACAGCAAGTGTTATTTTTGCGATTATTCATGTTCGTTATTTAAACAAACCTTTGCTGTTGATATCAGTAGTCCTGTTAAGTTTCTTATTAGGATATATTTATGAGGTGACTCAAAGCCTTGTGTATTCAATGGTGGCACATTTTATAATTGATGTATTATTAGGCTTTTTGATTCGATTTACCAGTAAATAAGAGGAGGAATTAACTTGGATAATAAAACTCAAAAAGATCAAGCATACCAACTTCGAAGCCGTATGAATGGTTCAGAAAATGAACCACCTCCATCTTTACCTAGTCAAGAAGATAAGGAAGTCAATATATTAGAGCTGCCGCCGAGAAGTCAAGTACACTCAAATACAAAATCCAAAGTAAAATGGAAGATTAGCTTTCCTTTAGTTCGTTTCTTAGTATTGCTATTTCTCATTATTAC
Source organism: Radiobacillus deserti (assembly GCF_007301515.1). Taxonomy (GTDB): domain Bacteria; phylum Bacillota; class Bacilli; order Bacillales; family Amphibacillaceae; genus Radiobacillus; species Radiobacillus deserti. The sequence continues at coordinate 1,890,595 of NZ_CP041666.1, read as the reverse complement.
GGTATTAATTTTGACTTATAGAATATGGGGAGAAGATTTCTTGCAAACGAGTGACAAAGAAAATGAAGAAACAAATGAACTAGAAGAAGTGATTGTTGGAGAAAAGAAAGACACACCACAAGAAGAACAACCATCCACGCTTGTGCAGGAAAAAGATCCCGATTCCGTTGGACTTCAAATCTATAGTGTAGAAGAAGGCGATACATTAGCTTCTATTGCGGAAAAATTTTATGGCAATGCTGAAGACCAACAACTCATTATTGATGCGAACGGCCTAACCAATAAAACGTTAAAGGTAGGACAAGTCTTACGAATTCCTCCTAAAAACGAACCAAATTAATGGAAAAAAGGGATGGGGCTGTCTCAAAAGGCCTCTTTGAAATGAAAAAGCCACGGAGATATTCATTTTTCTCCGTGGCTTTTTCGGTGTGAGCTTATTTCCGCTATGAAACAGGCGGTTCCACTCTGCCTGTTTCAGGAAGTTGTGGGCCATCGCGACCAGTCCAAACTCTATCCTTACTTTATCGATCCCACGAAGAGAAAATCGCCGGAACGACCGATTGCCCTTGATATGACCGAACACACTTTCCACCTCCACTTTTCGTCTGGCGTAGATACGTGCTCCTTTGTCACACCAAAGGTTTTCCCTTGCTTCCTTCTTCAGTTGTTCAAATGCCGGGTTATAGTAAACGCGCCGGTTTCCTTTTGCTTTCGTGCACTTTTCTTTTAATGGGCATCCACTACACTCTTCGCATTCATAGACCTTGAATGTTCGCGTATAGCCGTACCGATCGGTACGGTGCGAGTGGAATTGAAAAAGAACTTTTCGTCCATTCGGACAAATGTAATAATCCCCATCCTCCTTGTACTCCCAGTTCATAACCTGACTTGGGTCTTTCTTGAACGAACGGGACTGCTCTTTTCGCATCGTGTTGTAGGGAATGAGTGTTTCAAACCCTTCCTTCTTTGCGTATTTATAATTGACTTCTCCACCATACCCTCCATCAGCGACAATTGTATTAGGGAACGGAAGCTCTCTGGCCTGTAGTTTTTGAATGTGTGGTTCAAAACAACGGGTGTCCGTTGGACGCTGATGGATCGAGTAGCCGAGGATGAATTGATTTTCTGTTCCTGCCTGCACATTATAACCAGGTTTCAGTTGTCCATTCTTCATATGATCTTCTTTCATTCGCATAAAGGTGGCATCCGTGTCTGTCTTGGAATAACTGTTCCGGTCACCGAAGGTGGCCAGCTGGGTTTCATACTTTTTTAAACGAGGTAGGTAGTCCTGGCTCAACGTTTTATAGATACGTCGTTTAGCACGGAATACTTCCTTTTTTCTTTCTTCTTTCCTTATCATTTTCTTCTTCGACGGCTTTTTCCGCCTGTTCTAGGGTTTCTACCTGCTCGACAACTTTTTCGAGTTGCTCCGAAGTTACTCGCTTGGCAGGAGACCCTTCATCCGGAAGTATTTTTTCATCCATCTCAATGGCATCTTCAATATCCGCGAATGTTTGATCCAATTTTTCCTGTAGTTTTTCTTCGTAACGTTGGACAGATTTTTTCCACACAAACGTGTATTTATTGGCATTCGCCTCGATTTTGGTTCCATCAAGGAAGTAGTTGTCCATGGATATGTACTCTTGATCGATTAGAAGCTTAATCAACTCCGTGAATAAAGGTTCAATAATTGCCTTCATACGTTCTGAGCGGAACCGGTTGATGGTTCGGAAATCTGGTGTCTGTTGGCCGGCCAGCCACATCATCGGGAGATGTTCCCGAAGGGCTTTGGCGATTTCACGGCAGGAGTAGATTTTTTGCGTGTAGGCGTATAAGATAACTTTTGTCATCATTTTGGGATGATAGGAGCTCCGGCCACCCCCTTGGTATTGGGAAAAGAAGATATCATCATTCACCTGTTCCACCATGGCATGAATGACGCGGACCACATGGTCCTCTGGAATTAAATCACTGAAGTCCATTGGTAGAACCAACTGACCCATGTTATAATCAATGAAAGTAGCCGAAGAGTTACTCATAAAAAATCGCCTCACTTTTCGTTTTTTGTTGGTTTGGTCGCTTACATTATAACGAATGAGGCGATTTTTTTGTATGTAAAAGAGAAGATTTTTGCATTGTTGATTGCCAATTTGGGAAGGGAATCGTTTCCCAATGCCACTTTTCCGGCACCAACAGTAATAAAAGAAAAGGGCTGTCCCAATTAGTCTATACAGACTTATGGGACAGCCCCGTTTTTTCTAGAAAAAGATTTTTTTATCTCTTTCTTCTTTAAGAATTTCCACAGCTTCACGGAAACGTTGGGAGTGTACGATTTCCCTTTCTCGAAGGTATTTTAATCCGTCATTTAAATCTGGATCATCAGAAATGTTGATAATCCACTGATATGTCGCACGTGCTTTTTCTTCGGCAGCAATATCTTCATATAAATCTGCGATTGGATCACCTTTAGCTTGGATGTATGTTGCAGTCCATGGGTTACCAGCGGCATTGTGGTAGAATAGGGCACTATCATGATTTACATAATGCGGTGCAAGTCCTGCTTCTTTCAACATTTCAGGAGTTGCGTCCTTTGTTAACTTGTAAATCATCGTTGCGATCATTTCTAAATGGGCAAACTCCTCTGTACCAATATCATTGAGTAAACCAACAACTCTATCCGGAATGGTATAGCGTTGATTGAGATAACGTAAGGCAGCGGATAATTCGCCATCTGCTCCCCCATATTGCTCAATTAAAAATTTTGCAAGCATTGGGTTACATTCTGAAACCTTCACTGGGTACTCTAATTTTTTCTCATAATACCACAAAGAATCTTCATCCTTTCCCTTTTATACCTGCCATGGCCACGGAGCGTCGTCCCAGTTCCATGGATAATCTGAATAACTTCGCCCGTATTGCATCAATGGTCCATATTGCTTTTCGTAAATTTTTTTCAATTGCTTACTTTCTTTTGCGAAATTATTGAATTGTTGAATCGCATCATAGTCCTCAGGATGCGTATCTAAATATAACGTTAACTCGACTAAAACGAAGTCGACTGCTTGAATTTGTTCTAGAAGCTCGTAATATTCAGGCGGCATTTTTTTACTCAACACTATCACCTCGTTTATCTGCCGCTTCGTAAGGGCTGAACAAAGCTGGCCAAAGTGTTCCTCTAAAAAGGGCTTCTTTTGCTGTCGGATATTGTGGAAGATTGGGTGGCTGGAATCCAAGATACAAATTTGGTGGTGTTACGTAACTTTTTATTTCTTTTGGATAACATGGGTCATATGGACTGATATAAGGCTTCCAGTATTTTCTCTGGGTGTACAACACATTTCCTCCTTCCTTCCTCATTATTGCCGTACATTTCATCGTATGGTTTTGTAACTTGTCTCATGCCAATTGCAAAGAAATAGAAGGTAATGAGGGACTAAGTAGCGAATATAATAGTTAGAAATATAAAAAGAGAGGTGTTTGGCATGTTTGTAAAAAGTACAATGATTCCGAACTACAAATGTTTACTTGCACAACCAAATGAACCATTAGCCCCAGTTTTAAAGCAGTTAGAAGACAAAGATATTGAAGCGATGCCTGTTGTGGACGGCGAATTATTTGTAGGTATGATTTCGAAGCAGATCATATACAAATCCTTTTACTACAGTGAAAAGACCAAACACGACTTTCTACACGAAACAACCGTTAATGATGTAATGAAAGAGGATTCTTTTTCTCTGAAAGAAGATGATGTGTTTGAGCATACACTACCTGCTTTTAAAGACTTTCCAATTTTGGCAGTGGTGGATGATCATTTCAAGTTTTTGGGGATTGTAACTCGATATGATGTGATTGAAGTGTTTGAGAGTGCGTTTGGTGTAAAGAGAAAAGGAGTCCGAATCGCATTTACTTCAGAAGAATCCAAGGGAAGATTGTCTCGCTTAGCAGATTTATTAAAACATGTTCATGCGAACGTAATTTCTGTTACTACATTTGATGAAACGGATAAATTAGCACGAAGAATCGTCATAAAGATAGATGAAAGTGATCAGTTAGATAAGTTAGTCCAACGTCTTGAAAAGTCTGGTTTCCGGGTATTAGACGTAAAAGAAGTGTAAGAAAGAATAGCTGATTTTGAAAGAAGGCACAGCGTATGTGGATTTGGATTGCTGGATTTTCACTCATAATCCTAGTCTGCTCTTATATGATGTATAAAGCACATCGTGATATATTGGATAGACGAGAAATCGTTGTATCCTCTTATCCTAAAGACTTCCCACCATTACAACTATTTTTTATCAGTGATATCCATAAGCGCTCGGTATCTACAGAGACGCTTCGTCAAATAGAAGGTGTTCATGCTGTGATTATCGGTGGAGATTTATTGGAAAAAGGGGTTCCGTTTATCCGATTGCGGGAGAATCTTCGACGACTTCGTACATTGAAGGCTCCTATTTACTTTGTATGGGGCAACAACGACTATGAGGTAGACCAACAGCATTTTAAACAAGTATTAGCAGAAGAAAATGTTATTGCTCTATGTAATAATTCTGCACAATTGTCGATAATAGAAAAAACAATAAGAATGGTTGGCTTTGACGATCACGATATGGGACATATAAACAGCTCGGCAGCATTGTCAGAAGCAAAAGATGAATTTACTATTCTACTTTCACATAATCCAAATGGATTTATCCATCTATCCCCACAAGAAGCGGATAAGATAGATCTTGTATTAAGTGGACACACCCATGGTGGTCAAATTCGAATTTTGGGAATTGGGCCCTATACTAAAGGAGGAATAAAATTTTATCATTCTACACCTGTCTTCATTAGTGAAGGATATGGGTTTACGAAATTGCCATTTCGACTTGGAACAAATGCGGAATGCCACATTATAACGGTAATCAGTGAAAAACTGTAACTGTACCATGTTCGTATTTTCTCACATATCATATAATAACAATATGGGAAAAGAGGGGGGATAAGTAATGCGTTTAGAAAGACTATCAACCGATCAATTCAAAATTTTTCTGACATTCGATGATTTAATCGAAAGAGGGTTGACTAAGGAGGACCTGTGGCATGACTTACCGAGAGTACATCAACTTTTCCATGATATGATGTATGAAGCGAGTGATGAATTAGGGTTCGAATTAGAAGGCGTACTGCTTGTCCAGGTGCATCTCATGCAAGCACAAGGGATGTCTGTTATCGTTACACAAAATAAAGAAAGCTTTATCTTAGAGGATGAAGACTTTGTAGAAATGAAGGTTACTTTAGATGAAAGCCGAGAGTTGATTTTTTGCTTTGAGCATTTTGAGCATATTATTCAAGTATGCTACCACTTGACCGAACTAGATATAGACGGTGGTTCTATATTCCTAATGGATGACCACTATTATATGGTCTTTGAGGATGAAGAGATTAAAAATCAAAATAGAGAGCATATCATTGCGATCCTATCTGAATTTTCTTCTCCGAGCATTGTCACCTCGTATCGACTTGAAGAATACGGGAGAAAAATTATGGATGGTAATGCAGTAAATCAAACCGTTACTTATTTTAAGTTATAAAGATTGGGCTGACATAATGTCAGCCTTTTATGTATGGGATTTTTTGTACTAGATTTGATAAGAATTTTAATTAAATTTTTATTGCATATTCACTATGAACGTGTATACTAATGTCTGTAAGAATTGGTAAATAATTTTCCTTATCGAATTCCTTTTAAATAAGTGGATTAAAGACCCCGCTATTGTGGAAAATGAGTAAGGAGAATAGTTTCCTTTTTTTAATTAGGAATGCAAAATTTTTAGGTAGCGATGTACATAGGAGGTAAGTTCATGGTAGCCGATAAAGCATCAGATTCTCCAAATGAAAACAATGACAAGCTTGATGTACTAAAATCAACTCAATCAGTAGTTCGAACAGCATTGGATAAGTTAGGATACCCTGAAGAAGTGTATGATTTGTTGAAAGAGCCTATTCGAATGATGTCCGTTCGAATACCAGTTCGAATGGATGATGATTCGATTAAAATATTTACCGGATTTCGTGCTCAGCACAATGACGCAGTTGGACCTACAAAGGGTGGAGTTCGGTTTCATCCAGATGTTACAGAGAAAGAAGTTAAAGCGCTGTCAATTTGGATGAGCTTAAAAGCAGGTATAGTAGATTTACCATACGGTGGAGGAAAAGGCGGTATTATTTGCGATCCAAGAGAGATGTCTTTCCGGGAATTAGAAGGACTTAGTAGAGGCTATGTACGTGCAATTAGTCAAATTGTTGGACCGACAAAGGATATCCCGGCTCCAGACGTGTTTACCAATCCACAAATTATGGCTTGGATGATGGATGAATATAGCCGTATTGATGAATTCAATAACCCGGGCTTTATAACCGGAAAACCAATAGTTCTTGGTGGTTCCCATGGAAGGGAATCTGCAACTGCTAAAGGGGTTACCATTTGTATTAACGAAGCCATTAAGAAGAAAAATATGAATTTACAAGATGCTCGTGTAGTCATTCAAGGATTTGGTAATGCAGGAAGCTTCCTTGCAAAATTTATGCACGATGCAGGGGCAAAAGTAGTTGGAATATCAGATGCTTATGGTGGTCTTCATGATCCAGAAGGACTGGATATCGATTATTTATTGGATCGAAGAGATAGCTTTGGTACAGTTACCAAACTGTTTAACAATACGATTACGAACAAAGAATTGTTGGAATTAGATTGTGATATTCTAGTTCCTGCAGCAGTTGAAAATCAAATTACAGAAGATAATGCGCACAATATCAAGGCATCAATCGTGGTGGAGGCTGCTAATGGACCGACAACGTTAGAAGCGACAAAGATTCTATCTGAGCGTGGAATTTTACTTGTTCCTGATGTTCTTGCATCCGCAGGCGGAGTTACAGTTTCCTATTTTGAGTGGGTACAAAACAATCAAGGGTACTATTGGTCCGAAGAAGAAATTGAAGAAAAACTGTATAAAGTGATGACCAAAGGATTTAATAATGTGTATAATACAGCCCAAACTAGAAGAGTAGACATGCGATTGGCTGCTTATATGGTTGGAGTTAGAAAAATGGCTGAAGCTGCTCGTTTCCGTGGCTGGATTTAATAGCAAGCACTTATCTTTTAAAGATAAGTGCTTTTTCGTTTTCAAAATCAACAATAATCGGTACAATGAGACGTAATGGAAAAGGTAACGAAGGAGTGTACATCATGCAAGCAGAGCATACTATTATCATTGGTGCAGGCCCATGTGGTTTATCTGTAGGAATAGAATTACAAAAGCTTGGTATCGAGCCATTGATCATAGAAAAAGGAAATGTTGTAGATGCTATCTATAACTATCCAACCCATCAAACCTTTTTTAGCTCAAGCGATAAGCTAGAAATCGGTGGGGTTCCATTTATAACAGAAAAGAAGAAACCAGTACGACTTGAAGCAATGACGTATTATCGAACAGTTGCTGAACGAAGTAAGCTTCAAATCAATAGTTTCGAAGAGGTAACTAATGTAGAAAAGAAAGGGGATCTATTTATCCTTTCTTCTAAAAAAGAAGACGGAAGGATTAAACAATATGAAGCTCGTCATGTTGTTATAGCTACAGGTTACTATAATCACCCGAATCTAATGGGCGTACCCGGTGAATCTTTGTCTAAAGTAATGCATTATTTTAAAGAAGGCCATCCGTATTTCCAAAAAAACGTGACTGTTATTGGTGGGAAAAATTCAGCTGTAGACGCTACTCTAGAACTCCATAAAGCAGGCGCTAATATTACCGTTTTATATCGTGGAAAGTCATATTCACCAAGTGTGAAACCATGGATCTTACCGGAATTCGATTCTCTTGTTCGTCATGAGAAGATTCATATGGAATTTGGGGCCAATATATTGGAAATCAAACAGGATTCAATCAAATATGAGGTGCATGGGGTGGAAAAAGAGATTCCGAATGACTATGTGTTTGCAATGACTGGATACCGTCCTGATTTTAAGTTTCTACGAAAGGTTGGAATTGTGATAAATCCGGAAACCGGCGCTCCAGCTTTTGATGAAGGCACTATGGAGACAAATGTGAAAGGCATGTATGTGGCAGGTGTAGTAGTAGCAGGTTATAACAATAATAAAGTCTTTATAGAAAATGGACGTTTTCACGGAGAACAGATAGCAAACGCAATAAAAACCAGCCTTCGCTAGTCATGATGCTAGGCTGGTTTTTATTATTCAAATAATGCCTTAATTTCTTTGTAATCTTTTGTTTTCTCCAAGGTCATCATTAATTTAATTCTTGCTTTTGGTCCTGTGAGTCCATTGGAAAAAATGACGCCAATATCTCTTAAATGGCTTCCTCCACCATCATATGTATAAGTAGGTTGCACAATCCCTTGATAGCATCTTGATACAAGAACAACAGGAATATGGTCTGCAAGCACTCTTTCTAATGCGCCAACTGTGTCTTTAGGGAGATTTCCTTGTCCCAGTCCTTCAATGACTAACCCGTCCATCTTGGCATGATGTACAGCGGAAATAATGTCTCCATCCATTCCTGCATAAGCTTTTAATAAAACAACTTTATGAGTTAATTGATGAACTTTACAAGTTTCTCGCTCTGTAAGCTGCTGATGAAAAAAGACATTATGCTTTGTAACAATACCAATTGGTCCATATTGTGGGCTTTGAAAGGTTGCAATATTGCTAGTAGAGGTTTTCGTGACGTTGTGAGCGGTATGTATTTCATCATTCATAACGACCATAACCCCTTTACGATTAGCGTTATCATGACTAGCAACGCGAATGGAACAGATTAAGTTGTAAAGTCCATCAGATCCAATTTCATTACTTGAGCGCATGGCGCCTGTGACGACAATTGGCTTGTCTGAATCCAAATATAAATCTAGGAAATATGCTGTTTCTTCTAACGTATCGGTTCCGTGTGTAATGACAACTCCATCTACTTCATTCAATCGAGCCTCGACAACTTTCGCTAACTCTAACATATGTGTTGGCGTTATATGAGGGGAAGGAAGGTGGAATAGATATTCTTCAGACGTTTCCGCATATTCATCAAATAGGTTCGTCATTTTCCCTAGTGGGTGTTCTCCTGTTGGAGAAACGGTTCGAGATATTTTGTCTTCCATCATCGAAATGGTACCACCAGTGTGAATGATTAAAATCTTCTTCATTATTTCACCATCTTTACGTTTTCGCTATTTAATTTCTACCTTTTCCATGATACGATGAAACTACTATAATTGAAAGAGGGTGTCGAAATGTTTGCGATTCTGACTGCGGGAATTGCACCGACACTAGCTTTGTTGGCCTTCTTTTATTTGAAAGATCGCTTCGATTCTGAACCGCTGGCCATGGTGTTCCGAACCTTTTTATATGGGGCTTTGCTTGTTTTTCCTATTATGTTTATTCAGTATGCCTTTATGGAAGAAGGTTTTGGACTAAATCCCTTCATCTATTCTTTCCTGATAACGGGTTTCCTTGAGGAATTTTTTAAATGGTTTATTTTCCTATATACCGTCTACAAGTATTCGGATTTTGATTATATGTACGATGGAATTGTATATGGAGCCGCTTTGAGCTTAGGGTTTGCTACAGTGGAAAATATTCTTTATTTAGTTGCCCATGGCGTGGAAAATGCCTTTAGTCGGGCGCTATTCCCTGTATCATCTCATGCATTATTTGGGGTGATTATGGGATTCTATATTGGGAAAGCGAAATTTGCTAAGAAAAAGCGGAAATTTACTCTTCTATATGCGCTCCTCCTCACTGTTTGTTTGCATGGAACATATGATTATATTCTCGAAACGACTAACGGAAATTGGATTTATGTTTTAATCCCATTTATGATTGGTCTCTGGGTGCTTGCGCTTAGAAAAGTAAAAGTTGCGAACCAGCATAGTTTGAAAAAAGTAATCTATGAGGTTCCATTTAAACATCACGCATAGCTTCTTCCATTGGTTATAAAACCGAAGGAAGGAGCTATTTTTTATATCTCCTATTGTTTACTTGTTCCCGCCAGTAGAATCATGAAAAATTTCCTATGTATAAAAAGGCAGATGTTTCAAAAAATAGATATCAATTACGACAATACTTATATTTCTCTCAGGAGGATGTCGAAATGAAAAAAATAGTGATACCTATTTTAATGGGCTTTGCAATTTTGACAGCAGTCACAACATTTGAAAAACCTGCTGAAGCATTTAGTGGTCAAGTTATTCAGCAGGGTGCTACAGGTGATGATGTCATAGAATTACAGGCAAGATTACAGTACTTAGGATATTATAATAGCCAAATTGATGGTGTATTTGGCTGGGGAACCTATTGGGCACTACGAAACTTTCAGTATGAGTTCGGATTAGAAATTGACGGTCTTGCAGGACAGGAGACAAAACAAAAGCTGGTAGATGCGAGCCAATATGATCGGGCTTTTGTAAAGAAGAATGTAGATGCGGGAAATAAATTTACTTACTATGGGGGAACACCGAAGGAACAACAGGTAAAGAAAAAGAACAACACCACGAATAACAAGCAGCAAGGGAATCAAGGGAAGCAAAATCAACAAGCGAAGCAAGGAAATCAACAAACAAAAACAAAAAACAATAACAAATCGGATACCCCACAACCAACTGCAACCAATGTACCTGCAGGGTTCTCGCAAAATGATATAAAGCTAATGGCAAATGCTGTGCACGGGGAGGCACGTGGGGAACCTTATGAAGGACAGGTCGCAGTTGCTGCAGTCATTCTTAACCGGATTGAGAGTCCTTCTTTTCCAAATACTGTGTCAGGTGTCATTTTTGAACCGCGTGCGTTTACTGCTGTTGCGGACGGACAAATTTGGTTAACTCCGGATGAGTCATCCAAAAAAGCGGTTTTAGATGCAATTAATGGTTGGGACCCAACCGGTAATGCGATTTATTACTTCAATCCTAATACGGCTACCTCAAGTTGGATTTGGGGTAGACCACAGATCAAGCGAATTGGGAAACATATCTTTTGTTTGTAATGACAAGGAAGGTGATTGTAGATGTTGAGATGGATTGGTATTGCTGTATTAACAGTTGGCTTAATCGCAACAGGAGTTTGGGGATATCAAGAACATCGTGAGAAGAATGCAGTATTAATTCAAGCAGAAAACACCTATCAAAGATCGTTCCATGACCTTTCCTATCATATGGACCTACTACACGATAAAATAGGGACAACACTTGCAATGAATTCGAGAGAACAACTATCGCCTCAACTTGCAGAAATATGGCGTTTAACATCGGAGGCACAAAGTGATGTCGGTCAGCTACCATTAGCATTACTCCCATTTAATAAAACGGAGGAATTTCTAGCGAAAGTAGGAACGTTCAGCTATCGAACAGCGGTAAGAGATTTAAACAATAAACCCTTATCCGATGAAGAAGTGGAACAATTGAAAACCTTATATGAACAATCAGGGAATATTGAACAAGAACTTCGGAAAGTTCAGAGCTTAGTACTTGATAACAATTTGCGTTGGATGGATGTACAGCTAGCATTAGCTAGTAGTGAACAGAAGGCAGATAATACTATCATCGATGGTTTTAAAACTGTTGAGGAAACGGTCAAGGGATTTGATGAAGGAAATTTAGGTCCTATGTTAACAGGTGTATCTTCTGAGAATCACGAGTATAAGTATATACAAGGAAACAAAATTTCAGAAAAAGAAGCAAAACAAAAAGCTAGAGATATCTTCGGTTTAAAAAAAGACACAGAAATACGCATAACGAAAAGCGGAGATGGAGCGAATGTCGCGATGTATAGCGCATCTTATAAAGAGAATGGAAAGCATGGTTATTTAGATTTATCAGTAAAGGGTGGACATTTGCTATCCTATATCGTTAATCGAGATATCCAAAAGAAAAAAATCAGCTTGCATGAAGCTAGACAAAAAGCAGAGAAGTATTTAGAAGGCTATGGCTTTGAAAATATGCAGCTCTTTCAAAGTAGTCAGTATGATAATGTCGGTGTCTTTAATTTCCTATATACACAGGATAATGTTCGAATGTATCCTGATTCCATTCAAGTGAAAGTTGGATTGGATAACGGCGAATTATTAGGACTCTCTAGTCGAAACTTTTACATGAATCACCAGGAACGCAAACTATCTGAACCAGGTATTACGGAAGAAGAGGCGAGAGAGAAAGTGAATCCTAATGTAAAAATACAGGAAGCTTACCTCGCGGTTATTAATAATGATATGCAAGAGGAAGTACTTGTTTATGAGTTTTTGGGTGTCTTAGGAAATGAGACATACCGCATATTCATTAATGCAAATACGGGAGTAGAAGAAAAGGTTGAAAAATTAAAAACAACAGAGCTGAAATTTAAGGACAATGTGTAGGGAAGGTTTTTTTAACCTTCCCCTTTTTCTTTTTTTTTGAGATAATAGATGTAGTATAGTTAAGTTGATAAATCTGAAAGAAATGAGGCGGACGTCATGACAAAAATCGGCCTACCGCTTACCTTGGAGTATAAGGTGAATGGGGATAGTGAAATATATAGATGCAAAATTGTAGAAGAAGAAGCGCATCGTATTTATATAGATTATCCTATCCATACTATTTCTGGGCGGACAGGGTTGTTTGAAAAGGGTGCAGAATTTTATGCTAGTTTCGTTGGTACAAACAATTCTGTTTATCAATTCGAAACGCATATCGAAGGAAAGAAAAATTTAAATATCCCAACGTTAGTGCTAAGTTTTCCGGGAGACGAAAAGTTAATTCGCATTCAAAGAAGACAGTATGTAAGAATTGAGAGCTATTTAGACATATCCATACACGATTCTGAACGTAACGTTCCACCATTGACTACCGTAACGCAGGATATTAGTGGTGGTGGAGTATCTGTCATTCTTCCTTCTAATGAGAGAGTGAAGCCAGGGATGATATTAGACATTTGGCTGGTACTTCCGATGGATTCTGGTACAAATGAATATATCCATGCTAAAACGAAAGCGATTCGTGTTCGAGAAGGAAACGAGCATTCATCGACCCTGTCATTAAAGTTTGATGAAATAGCAGATAAAGACCGCCAATCCATTATTCGATATTGTTTTGAAAAGCAGTTAATGGATAGAAAAAAAGGGATTAAGTAAACCTGTATATTTATGGTTTAATCAAGAGATAATAAAAACGAAAACTTGATAAACCCTATCATTCTTGTTTCTTGCAAGAAGCTGAGTCAAGTTTCCTCGTCACTTATGTAAAACGAAAAGGAGGAAGCTAACGTGAAACGAGTAGAACGCTGGTGTCTTTCCTTACTTTTTCTACATGGACTGCTTCTCATCTTTGCCCAACTTCTTATCAGTCAGTCAGATTTTGAGTTATATACGAACCCTGTATTTGAATATATTGGGGTAAACGAGCAAGGTAACGCAAACATAGTAAAAACAATAGACTCTTTTTTTAGTGATGTGTTATCCTTTTAAAAGTTCCAATTAAATAACTACTGATAAGGATTCAGGCCATGAAATCTAGGATGTCCATTTGGGACAAAGGAAACCGGCCTGAATTACTTTGTAATGGACATAAAGATTGAAGCTAGAAAGGGAGTAATGTAACATGTCAACAAAGATAGCTATTGCAATTGATGGACCAGCTGCAGCAGGGAAGAGTACCGTTGCCAAGCAGGTGGCTAGGCGTTTATCTTACATATATATTGATACAGGAGCCATGTATCGTGCTATAACATATAAATCTTTACAACAAGGTTTAGAGTTAGAGGATGAAAAATCTGTTTATGAAGTATTAGTTCAGACTGATATTGCTCTTGTTCAAACGAAAGATGGACAAAACGTATTATTAGATGGTCAGGATGTAACAGAGGAAATACGCAAACAAGATGTTACCAACTCTGTATCCATTGTTGCAAAGCACGCTCTAATTAGAAAAGAAATGGTGGAACGGCAGCAAGCAATGGCTTCCCAACGTGGAGTGGTAATGGATGGTCGTGATATAGGTACGCACGTAATCCCGGATGCGGAAGTCAAAATATTCTTAATTGCTTCTGTGGAAGAAAGAGCGGTCCGTCGTCACCAAGAAAATAAACAAAAAGGATTCCCGTCTGAGTTGGAGCAATTAAAAAGAGAGATTGCTACTCGGGATAAGTTAGATTCGGAACGGGAAGTGTCGCCTCTAGTAAAAGCCGAAGATGCTGTGGAGATAGATACGACATCTCTTTCCATCCAAGAGGTAGTTGATCGAATCTTATCTGTCGTCGAATCTGTTAAAGAAGGGTAAAGGGGGCAAATTAATGAATCTATACTATATCGGAAAACTTTTAGTTGGAATTTATCTTCGAATTATCTATCGTATTCAAGTAGTTGGAAAAGAACATGTACCGAAAAGCGGACCTGTCATTATTTGTTCGAATCATATTTCAAACTGGGATCCGCCACTAGTTGGGGTAACTTGCCCACGTCCTATTCATTTTATGGCAAAAGAAGAGTTATTTCGGAACAGGTTCATTGGAGGATTGTTAAAAAGACTTCAGGCATTCCCTATTAAAAGAGGAATGAAGGACCGAAATGCACTCCGCCAAGGATTAGATATTTTAAAAGACGGGAAAACATTAGGGTTGTTCCCTGAGGGTACAAGAAGTAAAACTGGTGAAATTGGAGAAGGACTTGCGGGAGCAGGCTTCTTCGCTAGTCGTTCATCCGCCACTGTAATACCATGTGCCATTATTGGTCCGTATGAAAAACTTAAACCATTAAGAGTTATTTATGGTAAGCCTATTGCGATGCAAGAATTAAGGGATAAGAAAGCAAATGCCCAAGAAGTAACGGATGCTATCATGGGAGATATTAAAAAATTGCTCGATCAACACAAATAAAATTCCCAATTGCTTGACAAATAGGTTCAAATGTTAGAAGTTAGAAAAAAGAAACAAATTTAGCCGTTTGTTGTGTGGAAATTGAAGGAGGTCTTTATGATGGACGAAATGAATCAAGAAGTGTCAGAGTTTAAAGAACTTTCTGTGGGTGATCAAGTGACGGGTACTGTTGTAAAAGTAGAAGAAAAACAGGTACTCGTTGATATCGGATACAAAGTGGAAGGTATTGTGCCTATTAGCGAATTATCTAGCCTTCACTTAGAGTCATGTGCCGATGCCGTAAAAGAAGGAGATTCAATCACCTTAAAGGTGAAAAAAGTAGACGATGAAGAAATTGTACTATCAAAACGTGCAGTAGACGCGGATCAAGCATGGGATGATCTTCAAGCCAAATTTGAATCTGGTGAAGTATTCGAAGCAGAAGTAAAAGATGTAGTAAAAGGTGGACTTGTTGTAGATGTTGGGCTTCGCGGATTTATTCCAGCTTCGCTCGTAGAATCTTACTATGTAGAAAACTTTGATGATTATAAAAACAAGACGCTTACACTAAAAGTGGTCGAACTTGATAAGTCTCAGAATAGAGTCATTCTTTCTCACCGTGCGGTTTCGGAAGCAGAGGAAGCGAAACAAAAACAAGATTTACTTCACTCTATTGAGGAAGGACAAGTCATTGAAGGGAAAGTACAACGTCTAACAGATTTCGGTGTGTTTGTGGACATCGGTGGAATTGACGGACTCGTACACATTTCACAGCTATCGCATCAACATGTTGAAAAAGCCAGTGACGTTGTTTCAGAAGGGGATACGATTAAAGTAAAAGTACTATCCATAGATCGAGATACGGAACGCATCTCTTTATCCTTAAAAGAAACACTGCCTGGTCCATGGGATGGAGTTGAAAGCAAGCTACAACCTGGCGATATTATCGATGGGACTGTAAGAAGACTCGTGCAATTCGGTGCGTTTGTTGAACTTTTCCCTGGAGTAGAAGGCTTAGTTCATATTTCACAGATTGCGAACCGACATATTGGTACCCCACAAGAAGTGTTGGAAGTTGGACAAACGGTTCAAGTGAAAGTATTAGATGTAAGTGAAGCGGATCAGCGCATTTCATTAAGTATTAAGGAAATTGAGGAAGACCAGCAACAAGAAGATATTAAGCAATATGAAAAAGAAGAGGACCACTCTGGTTTCCAACTTGGCGATATGATTGGTGATAAATTAGATAAGTATAAGTAATTCGCTTGATAAGGCCCCATTATATGGGGCTTTTTTTTGTCTGTAAATTTACTCTTTAGTATGTTTAGATGTCCTCCGCATTAGACATAATGCTAAAAGTAGGAGGTAGCAGGATGGAAGGATTTCTTTTTTTGTGGATTAGCTGGATGATATGGATTATCGTTACTTTTTTATTACCGAAAACTTCCACAAGAACGGTTTGTGCCATTTTCATTTTGTCCACTATATCTTTGTCTAGCGTTTACATTGTTCTGGACGGATTAACGATTTATGTTTCCATCATGGTTCTATTTATATGTGGCTTATGGTTGATATCCGAGACAGGGCACTGGTTACGCTACATTCTGACTTCCACGGCAGTTGGATTAGGCTTCACTGGCTATTTGTTCTGGGAGCAAATAATGCCTGTCATGCTACTCTTATCTCGTAATATAGTCATCCCGTTTATTGCTTCTCTCCTTTTATTTTTTATTACAAAAAATGCACGAGATCAACTTGCGGTTTGGATATCGAGTGCTTGTTTAGGCGAATGTATCCACTCCTTCATCCTTCACGGCTACGGGGTAAACACTTCAGTAGGAGAACTACGTTTTTTAGATGTTATCTGTACCACTATTGCATTTCTGTTTGTCATGCATGGTTTTATGGTGTTTCGGCGTAAACTATATAACGCGATTGATTGGTTAGAAAAGCAAAACAACGAGGTGAAATCATGACAGAATATACATATCCAATAATTTTTGGGGTGATTGTTGGGACGTTATCAAGAATATTAATGCTGCGTACAGATTATCGACAATATCCTACGTACTTACACGGAAGGGTCATCCATATTTCGCTAGGATTCATAGCCGCTGCACTTGGGACTGTCGCAGTGCCAGCAATTATGGAAAAAGAGTTTACCGCAGTTACCTTTTTGACGATTGCTGCTTCTCAATTCCGGGAAGTGAGAAATATGGAACGGAATACGTTAACAGAGCTGGACGCTTTTGAAATGGTTCCACGGGGTAAAACATATATTGAGGGGATTGCGGTAGCCTTTGAGGGGCGAAACTATTTAGTAATCTTAACTTCTTTTATGGGAACATTAGCTTACTTGGTATTTAACATTTGGATCGCAGTCATCGTCGTGATTCTTTGTTTTATTATTATTAAAAAGCTGATGAGTGGTTCAAATTTAAAGGAGATTGTCCACATAGAGCACTGTCCTATTCACTTTGAAGGTGCGGGGTTATATGTAGATGATATTTACATTATGAATATTGGTTTGCCAGAGAGACAGCAAGAAATTTTAAAGTATGGAATGGGGTTTGTTTTAACGCCTAAAAACTTTGACATTCGAACAACGATTGCGAATTTTGGACAGAGACAAGCAATATTACATGACGTTTCTGTTTCATTAGGAGTGTTTCATGATTCAGGGACTCCTGCTTTAGTTCCTTTAATTAAACGGGATTTGGACACTGGAAGAATTGGTGTATTCGTTTTGCCGCAGGATCGTGATATTGATAAAGCAATTACAACCATTGGAGCTGTCCCAGTATTAGAAAATGCCATTAGAAAGCCTTCTGAGTCCAAAGCTAGTAAAAAGGAGGGGACACCACATGCGAATAGAGAAAGCAGTTCTGGCCGTTATCACAACGAACAAAGCAAAGATTGATGGCGGTGCACCTATTTTCCTTTGTGATACTTCGGAAGAGATGGAGAATGTAGCTAAGAACTTAGAGGCCATCTTAGATGGAATCAGTCACGCACTAAGTAATGAGATGCAAATCATCGTCAAGCATTAGTCCATTTGCTTCTCATTTTTTACATATACCATAATAGGAATAACAAGAAAAGATTGTGTAACATTTCCTGTTTTGCTAAAATATAAAAGTTGACAAGCTTTATTTATTTAGATTGCGGAAAAGAAGGGATGTACCTTTCATGAGAAAATCAGTAGTAGCAATAGTCGGAAGACCGAACGTCGGGAAATCGACTATTTTTAATAGGTTAGTAGGGGAACGTATCTCTATCGTTGAGGATGTTCCTGGAGTAACACGTGACCGTATTTACTCCTCAGCAGAATGGTTGCATACTACTTTTAACCTGATCGATACAGGTGGAATAGAAATAGGCGATGAGCCACTTCTTGTTCAAATGAGACAGCAAGCAGAAGTTGCTGTAGACGAAGCCGATGTTATTATTTTTATGGTAAATGGACGTGAGGGTATAACAGGTGCTGATGAAGAAGTGGCGAAGTTGTTATATAAATCGAATAAACCAGTCGTGTTAGCGGTTAATAAAGTAGATAATCCTGATATGAGAGAATCTGTTTATGAATTCTACTCCTTAGGATTTGGGGAGCCATTCCCGATTTCCGGAACACATGGTTTAGGATTAGGAGATTTGTTAGATGAGGTAATAAAGCACTTTCCTGATCAAGAGATGGAAGAAGCTGACGATGATACGATTCATTTTAGTCTAATTGGACGACCGAATGTGGGGAAATCATCTTTGGTAAATGCTTTGCTTAATCAGGAGCGAGTTATTGTAAGTGATATTGCTGGAACTACTCGTGATGCTGTCGATACTCCTTTTACGAAGGATGATCGAGATTTCGTTATTATCGACACCGCAGGAATGCGTAAACGTGGAAAGATTTACGAATCTACGGAAAAATACAGTATTTTACGTGCGCTAAAAGCGATTGAACGTTCCGATGTCGTGTTGACATTAATTGACGCAGAAACAGGGATTATAGAGCAAGATAAAAAAATCGCTGGTTATGCTCATCAAGCTGGTAAAGCAGTCATCATTGTTGTGAACAAGTGGGATAAAATAGAAACGACAGAGAAATCCATGAAAGAATTTGAAGAAAAAATTCGTGCACATTTTCAATTTTTAGACTATGCACCAATAGTTTTCTTATCAGCAAAAACGAAGAAACGAACCCATACCTTACTCCCAAAAGTGTTGGAAGCTAGTGAAAACCATTCTAAACGAGTTGAAACAAGTGTATTAAATGACGTTATTATGGATGCACTAGCCATGAATCCGGCACCAACACTGAAAGGTCAAAAACTGAAGGTACTGTATGCCACTCAGGTTGCCGTGAAGCCGCCAACGTTTGTCGTCTTCGTAAATGATCCAGAATTAATGCACTTTTCTTATGAACGCTTTTTAGAAAATCGTATTCGCGAGGCTTTCGGTTTTGAGGGTACGCCAATTAAAATATTCGCTAGAAGAAGAGCTTAGGAGGGAAAGGATGTCAAAGATAGCCGTTATTGGTGCTGGTAGCTGGGGCACTGCACTTTCCCTTGTACTAGCAGATAATGCTCATGACGTATGTTTATGGAGCCATAGTGAAGAACAAGTCGATGAGTTATTACAAAAGAGAGTAAACGAACGTTATTTACCTGGTGTTCACATCCCAGAGAATGTTTCCTTTCATCATGACTTGAAGGAAGCTTTACAAGAGACTAGTGCTATCTTGTTAGTGGTACCAACAAAAGCAATTCGTCAAGTATGTCGTCAAATTTCGGATGTTTTAGACCATAAAGTGACACTAATTCATGGGACAAAAGGAATTGAACCGAACACATTAAAAAGAGTATCTGAAATGATTGAAGAAGAAATGGATGATGCATTATATGAAGAGGTCGTTGTGCTTTCTGGTCCTAGTCATGCTGAGGAAGTAGGACAAAGACAACCTACTACGGTTACCGTATCCTCCAAAAGCATGAAGGAAGCAGAAAAAGCACAAGATTTATTTATAAATGAGAATTTAAGAGTGTACACAAGTCCAGATATGATAGGTGTTGAGCTAGGCGGTTCATTAAAAAATATAATTGCTCTTGGTGCAGGGATTTCAGATGGTTTGGGCTACGGGGATAATGCAAAAGCAGCGTTAATTACTCGTGGACTTGCTGAAATCGCACGATTAGGTACCTCTATGGGTGCTAATCCACTTACGTTTATTGGTCTTTCAGGTGTTGGGGATTTAATTGTTACTTGTACTAGTGTTCATAGCAGGAACTGGAAAGCCGGAAACCTGTTAGGGAAAGGCAATAAATTAAAGGATGTACTTGATCAAATGGGCATGATTGTAGAGGGGGTAAACACTACAAAAGCGGCCCATCAATTTGCAGAGCAACAACATACAGACATGCCAATCACAAACGGAATTTATCAAATATTATTTGAAGATGCAGCCCCTCGAGATATTGTCGATCAACTGATGACAAGAGGCAGACGTCACGAAATGGAAGATTTGTCTAACATGTTATCTAACTTATACGGGAATTAACACTCCTTTCTACCTTGCATATACTATGTTGAAATGGAATTTAGGCAAGGAGGAATAACATGAACGACAACCAGAAAAATATGTTTGACCACATCCAGAAAAACTCGAACATAAATACAGATCAAATTTTAAAAGCAGCACAATCGTTTAATCAATCGGATTTATCCGATGAAAAATCTGTACGGAACCTTGTAAAACAACTAGCCACTATGGCTGGGAAACCAGTGTCAAAAGAAAAGGAAGATAAGCTCGTTGAAGCCATTACATCTAATAAGATTCCAAAAGATCTAGGTTCATTAAGTCAAATTTTTAAAAAATAAAGGGAGCATAGGCATTTGAGGATGCAAGTAGCAAATGCTTCGCATACAATAAATCGCACAAGCATTTCATTTTAGAGTAGCTGTGGGTTTTATTTAGTCAAACCGAGATGGTACTGCCCCTCCATCTCGGTATTTTCTATGTCATCTTCATGTCTATCCACACAGAGTCAAAAAAACTGTGATATAATACTTAGGGTTGTGGACGAGCTATGATTTCGGGAGGAGGAAGACCGATGTCTACATCAATGTTGAAAATGTATATATCCTTTGCGGGAATGATTTTTTTATTTATATCAATTGGTCTTATCTTATTAAGTAGACATAAGCTCCATGGTGTTTGGGCTGCTATCGTCTCCGTTTTCGCCTACTTATTTCTAATTGTGGGTAGTATCATTATCTTTTACATAGTGTTTAGTGGACCTACTAGCTAAAAAAGGAGGAAGACCAATGAGAAGGTTGGTTGTCATCTTTCTGTTAATGACCACCACGTTACTTAGTGGGTGTTTATACCCTGAAAATAGATTAGCGAAAAATGAGGTGCCGAATGATGTACAGGTTGAAATGGTTCAACAAGCTGTACATCAATACGTCGAAGAAACACAAGGACTTATTCCAATAAAAACAAAACCGGAAGATACCCCTATTTTTCAAAAGTATCTTTTGGACTTTTCTAAACTAAAAGAGTACGGTTTACTATCTAGTATTCCAGGTACCGCATTTGAAAACGGTGGGAATTACCAATATACCATCATTTATCCGGAAAAGAATCCAACCGTGAAAGTTATTGATTTGCGTATAGCGGAAGAAATTCGTGAATTGAATTTTAAAATAAATGCATTTCGATCAGAACATACGTATCCACCATTTGGAGAACCTGTTTCGGATTATATGTTTAAAATCGATTATAAAAAAATAGGACTAGAACATGCTCCATACGTTGTGAGTCCATATTCAGGCAATAATCTTCCTATTTTAATTACTGCAGATGGGGATTTATCAGTAGACTATCGTTCCGATTTATATAATGTGTTAGAAGAAGAGGATCATCACTACCAAGAGGGTGATGATATTCGGTATGCATTAACGGATTATTATCCATTTGCGCCTGCCTATTCTATTCCATACACCTTGAAGGATGGAGAACCGATATTCGCCCCTGATATAGCTAAATAACAAGCAGCACTCCATTGCATGTTTTAATATAAACGAATTATTCATTTTCGGAATATATAAACCCATGCCGCATATAATGTGGCATGGGTTTTTTGTATTTATGTACATTATTTCATGCTAAACGACTCTATGACGCTAGGCTTTTTTATGGATATATTGGTGAGCTTGTTAAAACTTTTTCGCCTTTTTCCATATAAACAAGTCATATTTTGATAGGACAACGTCATAGAATTGTATTGTCAAAGATTCGTAATAGCTCTATGGCGAAGCAGATCGGGAGGGGATCATTTGGAAAGAGTGGATATTTTTAAAGATATCTCGAAGCGGACAAATGGAGATATCTATTTAGGAGTTGTAGGAGCAGTAAGGACTGGTAAGTCTACATTTATTAAAAAATTCATGGAACAAGTTGTTTTACCAAATATCGCAGACGAGGGAGACCGAGCAAGAGCGCAAGACGAACTTCCTCAAAGTGCTGCCGGTAAGACAATCATGACAACAGAACCGAAATTTGTACCAAATCAAGCAGTTTCTGTGCAAGTGGACGAAGGACTGGATGTAAACATCCGTCTCGTAGACTGTGTAGGCTACACCGTGAATAGTGCTCAAGGTTTTGAGGATGAAAACGGCCCTAGAATGATTAATACACCTTGGTATGAAGAACCGATTCCTTTTCATGATGCAGCAGAAATCGGTACAAGAAAAGTTATCCAAGAACATTCCACTTTAGGTGTAGTGGTTACAACAGACGGCACCATTGGAGAGATTCCTCGTGAAGATTATGTAGAATCTGAGGAAAGAGTAGTGGAAGAATTAAGAGAAGTTGGAAAGCCATTTGTCATGGTGATAAATTCTGTACAGCCTTATCATCAGGATACAGAAGAGCTTCGACAAGAGCTTAGTGAGCGCTATGACATACCGGTGCTTGCCATGAGTGTAGAAAGCATGAGCGAGCACGATGTGTACAATGTGTTAAGAGAAGCACTTTATGAGTTTCCAGTACTAGAAGTTAACGTTAATCTTCCTAGCTGGGTTATGGTGTTAAACGAGGATCACTGGCTACGTGAGAGCTACCAGCTAGCAATCCAAGAAACAGTGAAGGATATAAAACGATTGCGCGATGTCGATCGGGTTGTTGGTCACTTTGATGCATATGACTATATTGAACATGCGCAGCTGGCAGGCATGGAAATGGGGGAAGGGGTAGCGGAAATCGACTTGGAAGCACCTGATTATTTGTACGATCAAGTGTTAAAAGAAATCGTCGGAGAAGAAATCCGTGGTAAAGATCACTTGCTTGAGCTTATGCAAGATTTTGCAAATGCTAAGCGGGAATACGATCAAGTGTCCGATGCCTTACAAATGGTGAAACAGACTGGCTACGGGATTGCGGCCCCATCTTTAGCGGATATGGCCTTAGATGAACCAGAAATTATCCGTCAGGGTTCTAGATTTGGCGTACGACTTAAGGCTGTAGCTCCATCTATTCATATGGTAAAAGTGGATGTAGAATCTGAATTTGCGCCAATTATTGGAACAGAAAAGCAAAGTGAAGAGCTTGTCCGCTACTTAATGCAAGACTTTGAAGAGGATCCATTATCTATTTGGGAATCTGATATTTTTGGAAGATCACTAAGTTCCATCGTTAGAGAAGGTATTCAAGCGAAACTCTCTTTGATGCCTGAGAACGCAAGATACAAGTTGAAAGAGACATTGGAACGTATCATAAACGAAGGTTCTGGTGGATTAATAGCAATTATCCTTTAAGCGGCTTATCACAAGCCGCTTTTTTCTTTGTCAAGGAACTTATAAAATTAGCTTGGTGTGGATCACATGCAGAAACAGCCACATCCAGCTCCAGCGCCCAGCGACTAGCGAGACTTCCCTAACCTCCGTACGATAACGATTCGGTCGCTGTGTTTCCTTTATCTCCTGCGGAAGAATGTTCGATTAAAACCGCCGCTTTGCGCGGCAAGTCGAACCACCTGGCATGGCCAGGCGCAGTCCGTACGTCACTAAACGGGCGCTTGCGCTTTTGTTCTTTTTACCTACGAGGTTAGTAAATTCATGATTATATAAAACTTAAATATTGCTCAAACCTTTGTCTGACAAGCGTTGGAAGCTCTTGCATAACCATTCTATCTATGATAACATGCAAATCAATAGACGAGTTAAAACTTAGGAAAATTGAACAATTTTTAGCTAAACTTGTTATTTTATGTTGAATTTACCCGAAAACTCGTTTAATATAAGCCTTGTCATCATATATTTGGTGATACGAGGTATAAAAAAGTGAAAAATGGTGAACAAATGGTAGAATGACTGTCTTTGTTCATACGAATCGGATATAGGTATTGGGAGGAGGTGAATGTCATGAATAAAACTGATCTAATCAATGCAGTTGCAGAAAAAAGCGAACTTTCTAAAAAGGATGCAACAAAAGCTGTTGATGCAGTTTTTGAATCTATCATGGATTCACTTAAAGCTGGAGACAAAGTACAATTAATCGGTTTTGGTAACTTTGAAGTACGTGAGCGTGCGGCTCGTAAAGGTCGAAACCCACAAACAGGTGATGAAATCGAAATCCCTGCAAGCAAAGTACCAGCATTCAAACCAGGTAAAGCCCTAAAAGATACTGTAAAATAATTTACATATGGGCAAAGGGTGCATTATGCACCCTTTTTTTATTGGTTGAAAAAACATGTTAGACAAATACATATCTCGAGATGCAAACATCTATAAGGCGTAGGTGCAGTACTTATGTTATAATTATGTAAATGCTATTTGAAAGGTTTACTATGGAGGGGCTTATGATATGGATTCCATTTCACTAGAATTACAACTCAGACGAGTAAGATTAGCACTAGAGACACAAATTAGTCACCCTTACTTGGAAAAATATATTCCAAAGCCTGTCATAGATAACGATAAATTAATGATTTTAACCTCCTTAATGAACACTACGGATTTACCGGAATCTAAAAAGGATCATTACATCATCACGACGATGCTTGTACAAATCGCATTAGACACGCATGATTTAGTTGCAAATCAATCAGCGGAGCAAGAATCCCTTCAGTACAAAAAGAAGCGTCAGTTAACGGTATTAGCTGGAGATTACTATAGTGGTCTCTATTATTACTTACTAAGTAAACTAGATGATGTAGCTATGATTCACGTACTTGCCTCTGCAATCAAAGAAATCAATGAATTAAAAATGGTGGCCTATTATAATAAACCGGACACGATTCAAGATTGGATGCGTACGGTGAAACAAATTGAATCCTTATTGATTCAGCGAGTCGCCGAACAAATACAAGGGACAGAAATCAACACGTTATCTGAGGAATGGCTTCTGATGACAAGGCTTACGAAAGAAAAACAACATGTTCTTAGCTCTGGTCAATCCTTGTTGTTGGATGTTATGACTCGTCATGAGCTGGCGCAAAATCCAAAAAAACAAGCTGTACAACTTATGGAAGGGGCTATTCAAAAAAGTATGCAAAAGATGGAGACTGCTGTGAATCAACTTCCGCTTAAGTTTCATCAGTTAACAACATATGTTCATGACTTACTGAATGAGTACAGCCGGAAAAACACAAAAGTAGTGGAAGAAGGGTAATAAAGAATGCCACAATCAAAAGAAGAACGTGTCCATGGTGTGTTTGAGAAAATATACGATAGATATGATTTTATGAATTCCGTCATTTCTTTTCAACGACATAAAGCATGGAGAAAAGATGTGATGAAGCGTATGAACGTCCAACCTGGAAATTCCGCTCTAGATGTCTGCTGCGGTACAGGGGATTGGTCTTTTTCGCTAGCCGAAGCTGTTGGTTCTGTTGGAAAAATCGTTGGATTAGACTTCAGTCAGAACATGCTTTCGATTGCAAAGGAAAAGAAACGAAACCGACCTCTTGATCAACTTGAATTTATTCATGGTAATGCGATGGAACTCCCCTTCGAGGATGATACATTTGATTATGCTACGATAGGGTTCGGGTTGCGTAATGTTCCAGATTATAAACAAGTATTATCTGAAATGAAACGTGTTGTGAAGCCAGGGGGAATGGTTGTTTGCTTGGAAACGTCCCAGCCTACAACACCTGGATTTCGTCAGCTTTATTATTTTTACTTTAAATACATTATGCCATTATTTGGTCGCTTATTAGCTAAAAGCTATAATGAATATGCTTGGTTACATGAATCGGCCAAAGATTTTCCAGGAAAAGAACAATTGAAAGCTTTATTTGAGGAAGTTGGATTAACTCAAGTAAACATAAAGAGTTACACTGGTGGTGTAGCGGCAATGCACGCAGGTATTAAACCTCCCACTGAGTAAATAGAATGTAATCTATGAGTAAAAAGGTGACGTCATGAAATTAGCAGCTGCCTATTCCTATCTGAAAACGGAACTAAACCAAATTGAAAAAACATTAAACGAAACCATTCATGCTAAGGACCCCATCCTACGAGAAGCCTCACAGCAACTATTAAAAGCAGGAGGAAAGAGAATTCGTCCTGTTTTTGTTTTGCTTGCAGGCTCTTTCGGCAACTACGATTTCGAGCGGTTAAAGACGGTTGCTGTATCTTTAGAGCTTATTCATATGGCGTCTTTAGTTCATGATGACGTGATCGATGAGGCGGAATTACGACGAGGAAAGCCGACCGTGAAAGCAACATGGGATAATCGAATTGCGATGTATACCGGAGATTATATTTTCGCAAGATCGTTGGAATATTTGACTGGTATCGATAATCCGAGAGCACATAGAATTCTTTCAGAAACGGTAGTAGAGCTTTGTATTGGAGAACTCAAGCAAATGGAAGAAAAATATAACATCGATCAATCCATACGTAACTACCTGAGAAGGATTAAGCGAAAAACGGCCCTTCTTATTTCCTCTAGTAGTCAGCTCGGGGCAGTAGCATCTGGAGCAACAAAAGAATATGAGACCGCGTTAACCAAGTATGGCTATTATGTGGGAATGTCCTATCAAATAATTGATGACATCTTGGATTTCACCTCCTCATCCTCTGCATTAGGAAAGCCGGCGGGTGGGGACCTATTACAAGGAAATATAACGCTACCCGTATTTTTTGCGATGGAGGATGTGGCGTTTAAGAATAATCTTCGAAAAGTGTTGGCTGCTGAAGAAAATCTTGATCCGAAAGATATCCAACCATTCATTGACTATATAAAACAAAGTGATGCGATTGACCGTGCTTACCAAGTCAGTGAAATGTACTTGAATAAAGCCTATCAAGCATTACAAGTGTTACCGGACACAAAAGCTAAACAAACATTAACAACGATTGCAAAATATATTGGAAAACGAAAAAATTGACTCGTTGTCAGATGTTACATTCTTTGATAGAATCTATGAGGGTAGTTTTATAGCGCTTTCATAAATACATAAACGAAGAGGTGTAACGATGGAAAAGACATTTTTAATGGTAAAACCTGATGGAGTACAAAGAGACCTAGTAGGGGACATAGTTTCTCGTTTTGAAAAGAAAGGCTTTAAACTAGCTGGTGCCAAGCTAATGAAAATTACGGAAGCGTTAGCAGAAGAGCATTACGCTGAGCACAAAGGGAAACCGTTTTTCCAAGAATTGGTAGGTTTTATTACTTCCGGACCAGTATTTGCTATGGTATGGGAAGGGGAAAATGTTATTGCAACAGCTCGTCAAATGATGGGTAAAACAAATCCTCAAGATGCTCTACCTGGAACGATTCGAGGGGACTTTGGATTAACGGTTGGAAAGAATGTCATTCACGGATCTGATTCACCAGAAAGTGCAGAAAGAGAAATTGGACTATTTTTCTCTAATTCGGAACTGGTCGAATACTCGAAACATAGTAAACAATGGATATATTAATTATTTCATGAACCCCTATTTTTAGGGGTTTTTCTTTTGGGCATTCTCGGTTATGATAAAGAATATAAATGGTAGAGGAGATAGACCCATGACGGACTACTTAGAATTTACTTCACAAATTAAACGCAAAACTGGTATTGATTTAAGCCTATACAAGGAAGTACAGATGAAACGTAGACTGACTGCATTACGGGATAAAAAAGAATGTAAGGATTTTATGAGCTACTTTAATCTATTAAATAGTAATCAAGATGCTATGATGGAGTTTTTAGATCGTGTGACAATTAATGTGACGGAATTCTATCGGAATTTTAGTAGATGGGAAACGTTACAAAAAAAGGTTATTCCTCAATTATTAAAAAATAAGAAAACACTGAAAGTGTGGAGTGCTGCATGTTCAACTGGTGAAGAGCCCTACACGATTGCCATGATTCTAAATCAATTTATGGATTTAAAGGATATTAAAGTATTAGCGACTGATTTAGATGAAAATGTGATGAAACGGGCACAAATCGGTGTGTATCCAGAACGTTCCTTACAAGAAATGCCTGAACCAATAAAAAATAAGTATTTCACTAAAGATGGGAATTCTTATAAAATCGACGATTCTATTAAACGCTGTGTCACCTTTAAAAAGCATAATCTTTTATCAGATTCATATGATAGAGATTTTGATTTAATCGTCTGTCGTAATGTAATGATTTACTTTACTGAGGATGCGAAAGACGAGATATATAAGAAATTTAGTCAGTCCTTAAGGCCTGGTGGTGTATTATTTGTAGGTAGTACGGAACAAATCTTTAATCCTAGCCAATATCAATTTCAAATATTAGATTCTTTTTTCTATCAAAAAGGATGATGGTACAAAAGTCTCACTGCGGTGGGATTTTTTTTGTTTTAAATGAACCGATAAAGATAAAACTCAGAAAAGAAAATGCTTACATTTAAAATTTAATAGTCAAAATTGTATAAAAAGTCTAAAAAGTAACTTTTTCAGATGTTTCCTTGCACACAGAAAGGAAAAGGTATGATATAGTAGTACAAAATTAGATATTAATGGGGGTACAAACATGCGCTACTTAACTGCTGGGGAGTCTCATGGAAAGCAGCTTACAACGATTGTAGAAGGAATTCCTTCACTCATGCCACTCACAAAAGAAGATATAAACGAATCATTGTTAAGACGACAAAAGGGACATGGTAGAGGAAAACGAATGCAAATAGAAAAGGATTTAGTGGACATGGCTGGTGGGGTAAGACATGGTTATACACTAGGTTCACCAATTGCTATGGTTATACATAATGATGATTTCAAGCATTGGGAAGACATTATGGGAGAGGATCCATTTCCGGAAGGAGAACAGATTCGAAGAGTCGTCACAAGACCTAGACCTGGGCATGCCGATTTAAACGGAGCCATTAAATACGGACATCGAGATATACGTAATATTTTAGAACGATCCTCCGCTCGAGAAACAGCAGCAAGGGTTGCAGCAGGAGCTGTTGCCAAAACTTTACTGAAACACTTAGGCATACAAGTAGTTGGCTATGTTAATGAAATTGCTGGTATTAAAGCAGAATCAAATCCAGATCTTTCTATGGAAGAACGTATCCGCATATCTGAAGATTCACCAGTGCGCTGTCTGGATGAACAAGCTGGCAAACAAATGATGGATGCTATTGATAAAGCCAAGAAAGATGGGGATTCGATTGGCGGTGTGGCAGAAGTCTATATTGAAGGAATGCCAGCTGGTGTTGGTTCGTATGTGCATTATGACCGTAAACTAGATGGTCGTATTGCTGGTGCTGTTGCGAGTATTAATGCATTCAAAGGAGTAGAGTTTGGAATTGGTTTTGAAGCGGCTCGTTTGAATGGGAGTCAAGTACATGATGAAATTGGCTGGAATGAGGAAGAAGGTTATTTCCGTCAAACAAATCGATTAGGTGGTTTCGAAGGCGGGATGACCACTGGGATGCCAATTGTAGTAAAAGGTGTTATGAAGCCAATTCCGACTTTATATAAACCATTGCAAAGTGTAGATATCGATTCTAAAGAAGCTTTCAATGCAAGTATCGAGCGTTCCGATTCATGTGCTGTACCTGCAGCGGCAGTAGTGATGGAGCATGTTGTTGCATTTGAAGTTGCGAAGGCGATTCTAGAACAGTTTCCGAATGATCAATTTCCAAAATTGAAAAAAGCAGTAGAGGAATACAGAGAAGAGGTTCGTCGTTTCTAATGGAAGCTTCCGTAACTATTCAAACACGTTCGGGGAGTTATGTAGTGACAGCCGGAACTGGAATTAGAAAGCAAGTTATTAAGTACTTACCGAAATCCTATGAAAGTATTTATATTGTTTCTGATCAAACGGTTGCTGATTTGTACCTAGAAGATATCAAAAAGCAGTTTGCTTCTAATCAAGTTGATTCTTATGTTGTCCCAAGTGGGGAAGCATCTAAAAGCATAGATCAATATTATGAACTTATAACGGATGCTTTAGAAAAGGGACTTAATCGACACAGCTTAGTTATTGCTCTCGGTGGAGGAGTGGTCGGTGATCTAGTTGGTTTTTTTGCTTCTACCTTTATGAGAGGCATTGATTTCGTTCAAATGCCAACTACCATATTAGCACACGATAGTAGTGTCGGTGGGAAGGTAGGTATCAACCATGCTTTAGGCAAAAACTTGATCGGTAGCTTTTATCCACCGGTAGCGGTTATTTATGATGTAGAGACACTTAAATCGTTGCCACTGAGAGAAGTACGGTCTGGATATGCTGAGGTCGTGAAACACGGTTTTTTAGAAGGGGAATCTTTCTTTCGTGATGTCATACGTGCAGATTTAACAA
This sequence comes from Radiobacillus deserti, assembly GCF_007301515.1. Lineage (GTDB taxonomy): Bacteria > Bacillota > Bacilli > Bacillales > Amphibacillaceae > Radiobacillus > Radiobacillus deserti. Next base: position 1,859,956 of record NZ_CP041666.1, on the reverse strand, counting down.
AACCATTAGATGAGAGAACTTTAACGAAGCATCTTTTACAAGGAATACAAGTAAAGGCTGCTGTGGTGGAACGAGATGAAAGGGAATCTTATCACCGTATGTTTTTAAATTTCGGTCATACACTCGGACATGCTCTCGAATCCGAGCTAGGATATGGGACATGGACGCATGGTGAGGCGGTAGCTATTGGCATGTTATTTGCCTTAAAAGTAAGTCAGCGGACCTTCCGTGTGGACCTTCCGTATGAAGCGTATTATGAATGGATAAAGACTAATGGCTACCCTACAGTATTGCCCCCTCTAAAAGCTGAATCATTGATCAACAAGATGAAAAAAGATAAAAAAACAAAAAATAAACAGATACAGATGGTGCTGCTAAAAGCCGTTGGGCACCCAGTCATTCAGCAAATGGAGGAAGAGTTCTTATACAATCAGTTGAAAGACTTTCTCGGAGAGTTGGTGGATTAAAATGATTAGAGGGATACGTGGAGCTACTACTGTACTCCAAAATGAAGCAGATCAAATAATCGAACATACAAGAGCTTTAGTTGAAGAAATGGCAATGAAAAATCAAATCAATCCCGATGATATTGCGTCTGTATTGATTAGTGTTACATCTGATATCACGGCATCCTTCCCCGCAAAAGCACTCCGATTGCTAGATGGGTGGACATACGTACCAGTCATGTGTATGCAAGAAATCGATGTGCCAGGTAGTTTAGAGAAGTGCATCCGCGTCATGATTACGGTCAACACTACAATAGAGCAAAAGGAAATTCAGCATATATATCATCATGGTGCAAAGGTTTTGCGTCCTGATTTGTTACGTTAGGGAGGAGTACGGATAGATGACAAGCAAAGAAGTATTAAAAAGTATGTCCCCATATAAACCGGGGAAGCAAATAGAAGATGTAAAGAAGGAATATGGTTTATCTAGAATCGTGAAATTGGCTTCGAATGAAAATCCATTTGGTTTTTCCAAAAAAGTAAAGGAAGAAATGTCAGAGTGGATGTCCAATTTAGAAATTTACCCAGATGGCTACTCAACGGAACTTCGAATGGCGTTGGCGAAGAAACTTGATGTAGAGCCAGACCAACTTGTATTTGGAGCTGGTTCTGATGAAGTGATTGAAATTATCTGTAATTCTTATTTATACCCAGGAACCAACACTATTATGGCAACACCAACTTTTCCACAATATAAGCACAACGCAGTAATCGAAGGTGCTGAAATTGTAGAAGTTCCTCTAGTGAATGGTTATCACGATGTGAAAACAATGGTGGCAAAAATTAATAAGCAAACTAAAATCATTTGGCTATGTTCTCCCAATAATCCAACAGGTTGCCATATCAACCAAGAAGAGTTTGATTATGTAATGAGCCATTGCCCCTCAGACATACTTGTCGTTTTTGATGAGGCTTATTATGAGTATGTGGATGCGGATGACTATCCAGATACAATAAAGGCTATTGGTCAATATGAAAACTTGATTGTGCTTCGCACGTTTTCAAAAGCTTACGGGTTGGCAGGTTTACGAGTTGGATATGGCGTAGCTAATGAAGCAATTACTAGGGCACTTAACGTTACTCGTGGACCCTTCAATACGACGAGCCTTTCGCAAAAGGCAGCGTTAATTGCTTTACAAGATGAAACATTTCTTCAGGAAACATTTAAGAAAAACCAAGAAAACAAACAAGCGTTTCTTTCTTTTCTAGACAATCTAGGACTTAGCTACGATGACTCTCAAACTAATTTTGTGTTTGTTCATCTTCCTACCACAGGTGATGAAGCTTTTGAATATTTACTCAGTAAAGGCTTTATTGTCCGTTCTGGTGAGGCCTTAGGTCGTTCGAAGGGAATCCGCATAACGATTGGAAAAAAAGAAGATATGGAAGAGTTGCAGTCACACATCCGTGAATTTATAACCTTAAAAGAAGGCGAAACTCATTGAGTAAAACGGTATTTGTTGTTGGATTAGGTCTAATCGGCGGTTCTTTAGCTAAAAACATTAAACAAACGACTACGAACATCGTTATAGGTTTTGATACGAATAGAAAAAGCCTAGAGTTTGCGGAGATGAATGAGATCATTGATTATGCAGTACCTAGCTTCGAGGAAGGTGTGTATGAAGCAGATTATATTATCTTAAGCGCACCTGTATCCATTACGATTTCATATCTAGAAACAATGAAGAATTTGAAACCGAAGAAACAGGTATTGGTTACGGATGTTTCTTCGGTGAAGGCAACTGTAATGGAGGCTGTAAAGGAATGGAATTGTTCTTCCTTTACGTTTATAGGTGGACACCCAATGGCCGGTTCACACAAACGTGGAATTCAAGCTGCAAAAGCACATTTATTTGAAAATGCATTTTACATTTTGACGCCTTCTGAAAAAGCGTCGAATCAAGACGTACATGCTATTAAAGAGTTGTTAGCAGGGACGAAAAGTAAGTTTGTGGTATTACAGCCAAAGGAACATGATGAGATGACGAGTGTCGTCTCTCATTTTCCTCATTTAATTGCATCCTCTCTTGTCCATCAAGCCCGAACGTGGCAACGAACACATACATTTTTACCCAAATTAGCTGCAGGTGGTTTTCGAGACATCACGAGGATTGCATCCAGTAATCCGCAAATGTGGCAAGATATATTCTTTCAAAACCGGTCTAGCATGATACGTCTGTTGGATGATTGGATTAAAGAAATGGCATCCTTAAAATCCCTTCTGGAAAAAGGGGATGAGGAGGCAATGGTATCCTATTTGGAACAAGCAAGAGATTTCCGAGATGGATTAGACGCCAAAGAAAAAGGTGCCATTCCGGCTTTTTACGATTTACTTGTTGATATACGAGACCAAACTGGTGCCTTATTAAACGTTATTTCTTTATTAGCTAGTGAAGACATAAGTATTACTAATATTGAAATTTTGGAAATAAGGGAAGGGATTACAGGAGTTCTTCGTATTAGTTTTGCTGAGCAAAGCCTACAGCATAAAAGTAATGAAATCCTCATTCGTAACGGCTATGAAACTATGATTCAGAACTGAGGTGTTTGGTATGTCAAAAAAAATACTATCTCCAATTACATCTCCTTTAAAGGGACGATTAACGGTACCAGGGGATAAATCAATTTCTCATCGAGCCGTGATCTTTGGTTCTTTAGCGAAAGGTACTACGACGATTACGCATTTCTTAGACGGAGAGGATTGTTTCCGTACGATTGACGCCTTTCGGGCGATGGGAGTGCCAATCCAAGTAGAGGGAGACCATGTAACCATTCAAGGGCATGGTGTTGAAGCGTTACAAGAACCACTTCAACCCCTATACTTAGGGAACTCTGGAACAACAACTAGGCTGCTTTTAGGAGTACTTGCCGGTCTCCCTTTTCATGTCACCGTACACGGGGATAATTCTTTAACGAAACGTCCAATGGACCGTATCGTATCACCATTGAGAAAAATGGGTGCAAGAATCGATGGTCGCGAGGAAGGCAAGTATCTTCCCTTATCTATTAGAGGAGGGAAGTTACATCCTATTCATTATCAGTCACCAGTGAAAAGTGCCCAAGTTAAATCTGGTATTTTGCTTGCTGGTCTTTTGACAGAAGGGGAAACTTCTGTTACAGAATTAGCCTCTACTAGGGATCATACAGAGCTGATGTTGTCAGCTTTTAATGGCTTCATACAAAAAGATGGTTTAACAGCAAGGATTACCGGCAACCAAAACTTAAAGGGTACACATATTGATGTGCCTGGAGATATCTCTTCTGCTGCTTTCTTCCTTGCAGCCGGCGCAATCGTGAAAGGGAGTAAACTAGTTCTTACTGATGTTGGGATTAATCCAACACGAACAGGAATAATCGATGTCCTTCAAAAAATGGGGGCTTCTATACAAGTTGTGAAGCAAAGGGAAGTTGGAGGAGAGCCGGTTGGCGATATTACAATTGAGTATTCCCAGTTACAAGGAGTCGAGTTGGATGGGGATATTATTCCTAGGATTATAGATGAGATCCCGATTATTGCCCTTTTAGCATCACAGGCAAATGGAAAGACGGTAATCCGAGATGCAGAGGAATTAAGGTATAAAGAAACAGATCGTATCGAAGCGGTTGTGAAGACGTTATCGGCACTTGGTGCATCCATTGAAGGAACAGTGGACGGGATGATCATTACTGGTGAACAAACTTTGAAAGGTGCCACCGTTGATTCATTCGGAGACCATCGCATAGGAATGATGATTGCCGTAGCTTCCTTATTGACTAACGAGCCTGTAACCTTAAAAAATAGCGACTGTATTGCAGTTTCTTATCCAACCTTTTTTGATGATTTAAATCTGGTTTTATCGAAATAAACATATTCATGTTCAAGTCCTCATACCTTGTACAAACTCAGATTGGAGTGTGTATAAGGATGGGGGCTTATTACTTTTATAGTGATTATGTATTAGAAGATGGAATGTGGAAATCCAAAAGTGTTCACATTGAAAATGGGTTGTTTACTCGGTCATTTAAGAACATGGAAGGTATTCAAGAAATCCATGTAGAAGATTTTTGGATAGGTCCAGGAAAAGTATATGTAGACATCGAGGAGCCGGTTTTCCATGCTTTGTCACCTGAAACAGTAGCACAAAAATATTTATACCGTGGTTGTACTCTTTTACTATGCCAGCTTCCAATTCGGAGTTCTATTAGCTATAAGAAGAGATTTCGAGCTTTTAAAGAGAATCTGGTCAACCTCCCTATTGATCACATGGTTGTTCCTACGATTCCCGTTCGTATCCTACGTCCCCACCATATTAAATATTTCGGTCGAATGAAAGTACCATTTATTGGGGTAGAATTAGCTTGCTCGGAGGATTTGAATTCTGTTAAGTGGGAATGGATTCGAGAAGCACAACAATTTTCACAGACACCGATTATCCTATTTCGCCGAGATCGTAAAGAGGGATTAGATTCAAAAGAACTTTTTAAGGAGTGGAAAGAACTATGTCGCATACATTCAATTGTTACACTACAGGACCCAGTGCGTGAGTTTCCACTTACTAAACATGCACTTCGTGTAACAGGAATTTCTCCAGGAAAAGGCGAACTAATAGAAAATGGTTGTGCAGATTATAATTTATTTCAACGAGAAAAAGAGCCTATAATTGATGAAGACAGTCATTTTCGATATCATAAGTCTATCCCAATTGTTACAGTGTGTCGGGGACAGGTGGTAAAAGAAAACCATCTAGTTAATACGGAGAAAATGCAGGGAGAATATATGGAAGTATCAATTCCTAGGCATTTCATAGATCGTTAGAAAGGATGGCCTGGAGTGGAAGAAATACACGAAGCAATAGTATTAATGGAACAAAATCAAACAAAAAAAGCGATAGAAAAACTAGAGGCGTATTTACCCTCAGCAAACGAAGAAGAGCGATATACGATAGCGGAATTGTATATGCAGTGGGGAATGCTAGAAGAAGCAAAAGCAATCATAATAGAACTATCTCAACGGTATCCGAATGAAACTGAGCTGAAAATGCTGTTAGGTGAAATCTATATTGATTTAGAGGAAGATGAAGAGGCGATTGACATTTTGAATCAATTTACTCCTGAGGATGAGGAATATATGGAAGCGCTTGTTCAGCTTGCAGATTTATACCAGACACAAGGACTGTTTGAAGTTGCAGAACAAAAGCTTTTAGAAGCGAAACAATTAGATCCTTCAGAAACAGTCATTGATTTAGCATTAGGTGAACTAGCTTTTTCAACGGGAGAGTATTTAAAAGCAATCCCATACTATGAGAAAGTATATCGAAATGAAACCGTTGTTGGAGACATTGAAATTGGATTAAGGCTTGCCGAGGCATATGCTGCAAGTGGTAAATTTGAGGAAGCGTTGACGTTTTATCAAGAAGTGGATAGTGAAAATCCTGAAACATTATTCCGTTTTGGTTTTACGGCCTATCGTGCGGATCGAATAGATATATCAATTCAAGTATGGGAGCAATTAATTCAAAAGGATTCACAATTCCCCTCGGTTTATTACTATTTGGCAAAGGCTTATGAGCAAGAAGGTATGCCTGAAGAGGCGTATGAGACAGCTCGAAAAGGGTTAGACGTTGATGAATTCAATAAAGAGCTGTACCATTATGCAGGTGTACTTGCACATAAACTTGGAAATAGTAAACAAGGGTACGAGCTTGTGAATCAAGCAATTGAGTTAGATTACGGGTTTAAAGAAGCAGTACTATTCTTAGTAGAGAATTATAAGCAGGACCAAGATGAAGATGCTATTGTACAACTTTTAGAACGGGTTATAGAAAACGGAGAAGATGATCAACAATACCGCTGGGAACTTGCTAAAGCATATAGAGAGCTAGAATTGTTTGAAGATGCATTAAAGCAGTACTATGATGCATATACTAACTTCAAAGAAGATTCAGATTTCTTGAAGGAATTTGGTTATTTTTTAGTGGAAGAAGGAAAGCGAGACGAAGCGAAGGAAGTGCTCAGCAAATATCTAGAGGTTGAACCATCAGACTTCGAAGTAGAGGAGTACCTTCATAGACTAGCAGAGTTCTAGAAAATAACGAACTTTCCTTTAAGGTAGGAGGGGGAAATTGTTGAATACATCTGTATCTACAAAAGATAAGAAAGATTTTATAAAATGGTTTCTAAGTAATTATCAATTGAAGCGAAGGGAAAGTGTTTGGATTCTAAATTATTTAATCAATCATGATTCTTTGTTGAAGCATGTTCATTTTATTGCAGAGGCTAGATTTTGTCCTAGAGGGATCATTATTTCTACACATTGTTCGGAAGACATTCCATTTCGATTCTACAAAAACCATATTGTTACAACAGATGCAGAGAAATCGTTTCACGATATACGATTAAATCGTAATGAACCGATTTATATTCAACTAAATTTTAGCAATTCTAATCAATGTCCGGATTATGTTGCAGTATTAGAAGATAATCCCTTCATACCAGAAGGTTATTACATTACAAAAAAGGATAGATCGCTTGCCCAATCTTTTTTAGATGTATCTCTATACCATTTTCAACGAGATCAACTGCGAGAAAAAATTAATCAAGCATTAGATGAGCGAAATCAAGAAGAATTTCTCAAGTTATCAGAAAAGTTAACGGAATTAGAAGCATCGTTTCACCAAACAAAAACTCGAAAGTAATATGGTAGCTAATAACGAATTTCACATTTCCGTGAAGTTCGTTTTTTCTGTTTGAAGAAAGTAAAAACCTCGAATTATCGTTATAATTTTAGTAGAATGGACAGAGACTAACGAAAGGTAGGACGAACTCCATGCAATGGAAAGAATCAGATATCATGCAATACATAGAAGCGAAAGAGTATGTGGACACACTGATTATCCCGTTAATCCCTATGCCATTAGAAAAAGAAGAGGAATTAGTGAAATACGCAGGAATGGCAGAGCTAACGCACTTTGCTGCAATGACAATCGAAAATCAATTCAAAGGCAGAATTTTTCTTTCTCCAAGCTTTCACTATTTCAAATCCACTTCTAAAAAGCTGGATATAACTCTGCTCCAACAATGGATAAAGCAGTATCAACAGCTACCTTTTGACCATGTATTTTTATTTACGTTTGATCATGCATGGAAAAAGGTAGAGAAGGAGTTGGACGGAACGTTACTTTGGCTCCCTGCGGTTGGTGGAAAAATAGAGGAAGCAAGAGCATCCGAGATGATGAAAGAACAACTACACCAAATCATGGATTTAATCCAGTCATACTGGCAAGAATGAAACTGTGTTCCACAAAGATATTTTATTGACCGGACAAACAGTTTACGCTATCATGGTAATGTCCTAGTAAATTATGATAAATCTTACCATGTTCGTTGGATCATCGCATAGAGGGGGGTAAACAATGAGTGATAAGAAACAACAAGTATCCCGTCGCCAATTCTTAAATTATACACTTACTGGTGTAGGTGGTTTCATGGCTGCTGGAATGCTTGCGCCTATGGTTCGATTTGCAATTGATCCTGTACTTCAGCCTACTGCTCAAGGCGATTTTGCAGCAGTTGCTCAAGTAGATGAAATAACTACAGAACCTACTAGAGTAGAGTGGACGATTGATCAGGTTGATGGTTGGTATGAATCAGAAGTAACCAAAACGGCTTGGGTGTACAAACAAGAAGACGGTAGTATTTTAGCGTTATCTCCTGTATGTAAACACCTTGGATGTATTGTAAACTGGGCAGGTAATGAAGAATATCCAGACCAATTCTATTGCCCATGTCACGGAGGAAGATACTACAAAGACGGAGAAAACGTTCCGAATACACCTCCATCAGCTGCATTGGATGTTTATCAACAAAAAGTTAAAGATGGAACCTTATACTTAGGAAAAGCCGAACCGAGAAAGGAGGCGTAATGGATGCTTCAAAAGATTTATGATTGGGTAGATGAACGTGTTGATATTACGCCTTTGTGGCGGGACATTGCGGATCACGAAGTACCAGAACACGTTAACCCAGCCCACCATTTCTCTGCATTTGTATATTGTTTTGGTGGATTAACATTTTTCGTAACGGTTATCCAGATTCTTTCTGGAATGTTCCTTACGATGTACTATGTACCAGACATAGAAAATGCTTGGAGATCTGTTTACTATTTACAATCTTCAGTTGCTCATGGACAAATTGTACGTGGAATGCACCACTGGGGAGCAAGTGTAGTAATCGTTATGTTATTCCTACATACATTACGTGTATTTTTCCAAGGCTCATATAAAAAGCCGCGTGAGTTAAACTGGATGGTCGGAGTATTATTATTCTTTGTTATGCTCGGACTTGGTTTAACAGGATATTTACTACCTTGGGATAACAAAGCTTACTTTGCGACACAAGTAACGTTAGAGATTGCCGAAGGGGTTCCATTCATTGGAACAGAGATAAAGACATTGCTATCGGGTCACCCTGAAATCGTAGGGGCACAAACCTTAACAAGATTCTTTGCAATTCACGTCTTTTTCTTACCAGCTGCACTATTTGCCCTCATGGCAGTTCACTTTATAATGATTCGAAAACAAGGGATTTCAGGTCCACTATAAAATCGAAATGACATCGAAAAGGAGGGAACGCTGTGCATAGGGGAAAAGGGATGAAGTTTGTTGGCGATTCACGTGTGAAAGCTGACAAGGTAAAGTTTATTCCAAAAGATTATTCTGAATACCCGGGTAGAACGGAAGCATTCTGGCCTAACTTCTTGTTAAAAGAATGGCTAGTTGGTGCGGTGTTCTTAGTTGGATTCTTATGTTTAACGCTTGCTCATCCTGCACCGTTAGAAGGAATGGCAGATCCAACGGATGCGGCGTATGTTCCGTTACCAGATTGGTATTTCTTATTCTTATATCAATTCTTAAAATATGAATTTGCCAGTGGACCATATTTTGTTATTGGTGCACTAATAATTCCTGGACTTGCATTTGGTGGATTGTTGCTGGCTCCTTTCTTAGATAAAGGACCACATCGTCGTCCAACCAAAAGACCAATCGCAACTGCTCTTATGCTTGTAGGTATTGTTTCTGTATTCTGGCTTACGTATGAAGCTGCAGAACACGTGGAGTGGGAAAAACGGGCAGAAGAGAATAAACCGGTATGGCCATCTGCAGTTGAAATTGATAAAGAGTCTGAAGGCTATGCACTATATGAGAATAGTTGTTTACAATGTCACGGTGAAAACCTAGAAGGTGGCGGAGCTGCTCCTGCATTAGTAGGGACAGAGAAAACCGTGGAAGAAATTCAAGACATAGCAGTGAATGGTATCAATACGATGCCTGCAGGTGTTTTCAAAGGCTCAGAAGAAGAGCTAACGAAGCTAGCAGAATTTATTAAATCTGTTGGTCAAGAAGAGTAGTAATCGAAACCCTCGTCTTTATGACGAGGGTTTTTATAGCTTAGAAGGATGTGTCCATTTATGTTTCAAAACATTCTATTTAATCGATCGTTTATGATTCTTTTACTAGTTGTAAATGTCTTCGGAACGGTTTATGGCTACATTTGGTATGAAAGTCAACTTGCAATAACACCTCCTCGATTTTTAATATTTGTACCTGATAGCCCTACAGCAAGTTTGTTTTTTTGCATATTTCTGTTTTTATATTTAATTGGGAAAAAGGCTCCCTATGTGGAAGCCCTTGCCATCATTACATTGTTTAAATACGGAACGTGGGCTGTTGTGATGAATGTTTTAACATTGTTTGTCGATGGTGACATTGGATGGCAAGGGTATATGCTAATCGTTTCACACGGTGCAATGGCAATTCAAGGGTTGTTGTATGCGCCACTTTATTCGATTCGCTTGAAACACATAATGGTTGCGGCGATTTGGACGTTACATAATGATGTAATTGATTACGTTTTTGGGATGATGCCTATATATAGTTCATTATCTCTTTACATGAAAGAAATTGGGTATTTTACGTTCTGGCTAAGCATTGCTTCCATTGCTATCGCTTATTTGACTTCTACAAAAAAATCTATCCACATTTCTTATAATCATTAATCGTTGGTCTAAATGGAGCTCTACTATCATACATTTCAAAGAGAATGGATGAAAGTAGGGGTCTCAAATGAAACAGAAAATCGTGGCAGTAATAAGTATTACTTTATTAGTATGGATGGGATCTTACATTTTTCCTGAAAACATACTTGCAGAACATCATTCAAATGTTACGGAGACATTATATGAATACCAACAGTTTGTTAAAGATGGTAGATATCAAGAGGCAGAGTCTGTTCTGAATCGTCATAAAAATCAATTACAAGAGTGGGTTTTGGATCATGCTCCAGAGAAAACGCAAAAACCATTACTTAACATATTAAATGAAAATATAGTAACAATATCAAAGGACTCGGTAATTCCGGCGGATAAACTAAAATCTTCTTATACGTTACTTTTGGCGTTTGATTCCGTAACTAATCCGAATACAGCAATTTGGAAAGATTGGGAATCTGAGCTACAAGGTACAATTAAGTCCGTTTTAGCTCAAGAATCTCCCGTAACCAATGAGCAGTTGAAAGAGATTATGTACAAATGGGATATCATTGCTCCTTCTTTAAAAATGGCCGCAAGTCAAGAGGTTTTCGAAACGTTGGATAAAGCTTATAAGGAAGTTGGAAAAGCTTCCTCAGATGAAGAGAAGTATAAATGGCTCCAAAGTACATACCGGGAGATGAAAGTATTGGATGTTACAACCATGGGGCATAATAAGCAAATGTCAAACTTCTTTATTATGCTTATGATTGTAGGTGGAATTATTACATGTACATTATCATACGTAGCTTGGAAAAAATATATAGGGGAGAAAAAAAAGAGGCATAAGTTAGGTATTTAAGTTGACTAATTCCTTGAATTTGACTAAAATTGACCTTAAGCAAGACAAGGTTATACTAATGGAGGAATGAAACTATGTCACTAGGTGGTTATTTGGTTTACCTAGCTCTTTTGATTGTGATTCCCCTATGGGCTCAATCTAAAGTAAAGAGCACGTACAAGAAGTATTCAAAAGTTGCCACTTCGTCATATATGACTGGCGCTCAAGTTGCGCGGAAGATTTTAGACGATAATGGATTGTACAATGTATCAATAGAAGAAACTAGAGGGATGCTATCCGACCATTATGACCCAAGAAAAAAAGTAGTACGCCTATCATCCGGGAACTACCATGGTCAATCGATGGCAGCGTCTGCTATTGCAGCGCACGAAGTAGGTCACGCTATTCAAGATGCGGAAGCCTATGCATTCTTGCGTTTTAGACATGCTCTGGTTCCAGTAGCAAATCTAGGTTCAAACTTTTCTTTTATTTTGATTCTAGCTGGTATTTTCTTGGGACTAATGAACCTTGTGTTCGTTGGTATTGTATTTATGTCCTTCGCGGTATTGTTCCAGCTCGTAACATTACCTGTAGAGTTTAATGCCTCAAACCGTGCAATGGCACAATTAGTTTCCAGTGGAGTAATTCGCAATAATGAAGAACGAGACACAAAGAAAGTGTTAAATGCAGCTGCTCTAACATACGTTGCCGCTGCGTTAGTTGCCCTTGCAGAATTGGTTCGTTTTATTCTAATGTTCTTAGTACCACAAGATGACTAAATAACAAAAAGACTAAAGCTTGGATGCTTTAGTCTTTTTTTGTTTAATGCGTTATCGGATTTTTATTTTCATCTAACGTAAAACCTTCTCCCAATACATCATGTACGGAAGATACGGCTACAAATGCGTGTGGATCAAGCGAATTGATAATATTTTTTAATCGGAAAATTTCATTTCTACCAACAACGCAATATAACACATCTCTGCTTTCACCTGTATAACGACCTTTCCCTTGCAAAACAGTAACACCGCGATCCATGTCTTGCATAATTTTATCAGCTATTTCGTTGCTTTTACTAGAAATGATGGTGGCTCCACGAGCGGTGTAAGCACCTTCTTGGATAAAGTCGATAACCCGTGCACCGATATAAACCGCAACTAATGTGTACATCCCCTCTTTTAATTCTAGATAGGCGAGAATAGAGGTTGCGATGACAACGGCATCAAACAAGAACATTGTTTTTCCCATACTCCATCCTGCATATTTGTGAACGATTCTTGCGATGATATCTACACCGCCAGTCGTCCCACCATAACGAAAAATAATTCCGAGTCCAATTCCGATTGAAACACCTGCGAACAGAGCAACTAAGGTCATATCTGATTCGAGGTGTAGCTGGTAAGTATGTAATTGAAATATCCAAAGGAAAACAGAAACCGCTAATGTACCTATAATCGTATATAAAAACATGTTTCGACCTAAAAATCTCCAACCGACCGCAAAGGTAGGAATGTTTAACACTATATTAGAGATTGCTGGATCCCATCCCCATAAAAAATAAAATAACAGAGTAATTCCTGTAAATCCACCTTCTCCAAGATTGTTTTGCATGTTAAAGTGAACGATTCCAAAGGAAAAAATAGCGGAACCGAGCAATATAAACAAAATATTTTTTAAACGTAAACCAAAAATCATAGAGCACCTCCTGAGACATTTTCCGTTCTTATTATAGACAAACAATCCATTCCTAACAATCAGATTCTGTTGGAAGTGAATAATTTGTCAAATTCTACACGATTAGCTAACATATAGAAGAAAGTAATGAATGAAGCGAAGAAAAGAGGTTTATGATGATAGAGAAACCGAATCGCATTTATGATACTTATGATATACAAAAAAGAGTGGATGATTACATATCGCAATTTAAGGAGGGCTATTTTTCTCCATTAAGTATGACTGCTCGGTTAACGGAGGAAGTCGGAGAAATTGCTCGCGAAGTGAATCACTATTACGGGGAAAAACCTAAGAAAGAAACAGAAAATGAAAATACAATAGAAGAAGAACTCGGAGATCTTTTATTTGTGATAGCGTCCTTTGCCAACTCACTAAATATTGATTTGTCGGATTCTTTTCATCGTGCGATTACGAAATTTGAAACACGAGATAAAGATAGATGGACAAAGAAGTAGGAGGAAATAGTGATGAACACAGTAAAAATCGTAGTAGCCGGTCCAAGAGGGAAAATGGGTAGTGAAGCATTACGTATGATTCAGAAGCAAGACAACTATGAACTAGTGGCATGTGTAGATAAAAAGAATGGTGGTTGGAAAGTAAAAGATATTGATGGACTTCCACCTTTTGAGGCACGCATTTATGAAGATATGGATGAATGCTTACAGGAAGTAGAGGCAGATGTGTTAATTGACCTTACAGCACCAGAAGTAGGATATAAGCATACAAAGTCTGCATTTGAACATGGCGTACGTCCGGTAGTAGGTACAACAGGCTTTACAACCGACCAATTAGAGGAGCTAACGGACTTGTCGGAACAAAAAGGACTAGGTGCAGTCATTGCACCAAATTTCGCTATTGGAGCTGTTTTAATGATGCAGTTCTCCAAGATGGCAGCAAAATATTTCCCAAATGTCGAAATTATTGAGCGACATCATGATCAAAAATTGGATGCACCTTCTGGTACAGCAGTTAAAACAGCGGAATTAATCCAACAAGTTCGTGAAGAACAATCACAGGGTCATCCAAATGAAAAAGAGACTATTCCAGGAGCAAGAGGGGCAGATTTTGACGGCATGCGTATCCATAGCGTGAGACTTCCAGGTCTAGTTGCCCATCAAGAAGTCGTTTTTGGAGACTTAGGGCAAAACCTAACGATTAAACATGATTCCTTCCATCGGGAATCCTTTATGTCTGGAGTAAAACTAGCAGTGGATCGAGTACTTGAATTAGATGTACTCGTGTATGGGTTGGAGAATTTAATGGAATGAGGGGAGAAGTCATGAATATTGCATTGATTGCTCATGATGAAAAAAAGAAAGAGATGGTCGATTTCACGATTGCGTACAAACATATCTTAAAGGAGCATTCACTTTACGCAACTGGAACAACAGGGAAACGAATCCAAGAAGCAACGAAACTTACCATTCACCGCTTTCGGTCGGGGCCATTGGGCGGGGATCAGCAGATTGGTGCAATGGTGGCAGATAATAAGATGGATATGATTATTTTCCTTCGTGATCCTTTAACTGCACAACCACATGAACCAGATGTTACAGCACTTATCCGATTATGCGACGTGTATCAAGTACCTCTTGCTACAAACATGGGAACGGCAGAAATTTTTATTCGCGGATTACACGAAGGTTTGCTTCAATGGAGAGAAGTAATCGATGGTAAAGGTGAGGACAAGAAATGAAGCGAATTGGTATTACTTGTTATCCATCTGTTGGTGGTTCGGGCGTCATTGCCACAGAGCTTGGGAAAATGCTAGCAGCTCATGGATACCAAGTTCACTTTATAACATCAAGTATTCCATTTCGCTTGAACGGGGCAGACCCTAATATTTTTTTCCACGAAGTGGAAGTGAATCATTATCCCGTTTTTCAATACCCACCTTATGATTTGGCCCTCGCTAATAAGATGGCAGAGGTTATTGATGCTGAAAAATTGGATGTTCTACATGTTCATTATGCAATGCCACACGCTATTTGTGCGATTCTAGCCAAACAAATGGCAAAAAGGGATATAAAAATCGTAACAACACTACACGGAACGGATATTACCGTTCTCGGTATTGATAAAAGTCTAAAAAGAATGATAAAACACGGTATTGAACAGTCAGATGTTGTGACTGCGGTTTCGCATAGTCTAGTCAAACAAACAAAGGATATGTTGGACGTTGAAAAAGACATTCAAGTAGTCTATAACTTTGTAGATGAATCTGAATACCACGTCAAGGCAGATCGTGATTTATGGAAAAGCAAATATGATATCAAACCAAATGAAAAAGTACTTATACATATTTCTAATTTTCGTAAAGTAAAAAGAGTAGAAGATGTCATTTATGCCTTTCAGAGGATTGCCGATCAAATTCCATCTAAGCTGTTACTTGTTGGTGATGGACCGGACTATTCCGAAATTCGGCAGCTTGTTCACACGTTAGGATTAACCGATCGTGTATTGTTTTTAGGTAGACAAAATAATGTCGCAAATATACTGTCCATGGCGGACCTCAAGTTATTACTTTCAGAAAAAGAAAGCTTTGGTCTTGTATTACTAGAGGCGATGGCTTGCGGGGTTCCTTGTATCGGGTCAAATGCAGGTGGTATCCCTGAAGTAATTGAGGACGGTAAAAATGGCTTTATTACGGAGATAGGCAATATTGATCAAGTAGTAGAACGATCGATCCAGCTTTTAACCGACTCTGGCTTGCATCAAACATTCGCTGAGAACGGGTTAAAAAAAGTGAGAGATGAGTTTCATTCTACCTTTATTCTGCAGCAATATATACAAACATACGAGTCCTAAAGGGGCGTTTCTTGATGAGTACCAGCTTTCAGAAAGGGAAACAAATTATTCAACGCTTAAAGGAATCTGGATATGATGCTTACTTTGTAGGTGGATATGTGCGTGATTTCTTATTAGAAAGAGAGACCAATGATATTGACATTGCAACTTCCGCAACACCAGATGAAGTTAAAACCGTCTTTCCAAAAGTAATTCCTGTTGGAATAGAGCATGGTACTGTCATAGTCCGAATAGACGGGGAATCTTTTGAGGTAACCACATTTCGAGAAGAAAGTAATTATACGGACTTCAGACATCCAGATCGGGTAAAATTTGTAACAAATATCGAACAAGACTTGTCACGACGTGATTTTACGATGAATGCGATTGCTATGGATGATAGAGGAACCCTTATTGATCCTTTCCATGGAATCGAGGATTTAAGAAGCAAATCCATTTGTACGGTTAGAGATCCTGCATTACGATTTCAAGAGGATCCGTTACGGATTATGCGTGCTGTACGATTTGTTAGTCATTTAGGATTTTCTATAGAACGGAATACGAAACAAGCAATGGAAGAATACGGATCGCTCCTCGCAAAAATTTCGATTGAACGAGTTGTTCAAGAACTAGAAAAGCTGTTTTCTGGTTTGTTTGTCAAAAAAGCTATTTTCGATTTCTGGGAAACAGACCTTATGAACCAAATCCCTATCATGAAAGATAGTGAACCAATACAAGAAAGAGTACGAATGCTTCGTATTCCACTAGGAAATATTACAGAAATCGTTGCATTTTGTGGACTTGTCGATTCTACACATTCAGTTCGCAGAATAGTAGAAGAGTGGAAGCTCTCAAGACAAATTCGCGCCGAAGCAGATCACCTCGTATCCGCGATTAACTCTTATAAAAATAGTGGGGTAAACGATTGGATGATTTACCGATTGCCTTCGCACTTGGACCAGAGCTTAATCAGATTGGTAGAAGTAATCATGGACGATAAAATACCAAATGAAATCATTCGAGTCATACGAAATCAATTACCGATAGCAGAGCGAAAACAGCTTACAATTAACGGTGTGGATGTTGCTAAATGGTTTCCAAACAAGCCAAAAGGACCTTGGTTAGGACAATGGATGGAAGCAATTGAGCATGCAATCGTCACTAGAAAGATACCAAATGAAAAATCCAAAATAAAGGAGTGGGTGGCAAGTCATGGAGAACACCCGCCAACAAATCATTAATTTATTAGAAGAAGCAAACGAACAATATATTTCCGGGCAACAAATCTCAAATTGCTTACAAATCTCTCGAACAGCTGTGTGGAAGCATATAAAGGAATTGGAAAAGGATGGTTATAAGATTGAAGCTGTTGCGAAAAAGGGGTATAAAATTTTAGAAGCACCTAACAAGCTAAGTGCAAATACCATTCAATGGGGACTACATACGAATTGGCTTGGGAAACATGTGATTCATAAAACATCCATTCCCTCTACTCAAACACTAGCGCAAAAACTGGCATTCGAAGGGGCTGATCATGGTACGGTTGTGATAGCTGACGAGCAAACAGCGGGGAAGGGTCGTTTAAATCGAGCTTGGTTTTCTCCTAATCAAGGCATATGGATGAGTATTATTTTACGCCCATCCTTTCTTCCGCTTCAAGCTTCACAGCTTACATTACTAACCGCAACGATCTTGGCGAAATCGGTAGAGGAAGTGACTGGTCTGACGCCTTCAATTAAGTGGCCTAATGATTTGTTGATACAGGATCGAAAGGTAGCTGGAATCCTAACAGAAATGCAATCAGAACATGATCACATTCAATATCTCATTATTGGAATAGGAATGAACGTTAACCAGAACGAGAAGGATTTTCCTGAAGAGCTTCATTCTAAAGCAACTAGTATTCAAATTGAGTCCGGCAAGGAATGGGACATGCGAATCATCATCCAAGCAGTGTTACAGCACTTTGAGAAACAATACGATCACTATTTGCAAAAAGGATTCTCCACTGTGAAGGAAATTTGGGAAGAGTATGGGTATAAAATCGGGGAAGTAGTTACACTTAGAACGACGCAAGAGGAAAAGCAGGTTACTTTAATCGGATTACAAGAGGATGGTAGCTTACTAATCGAAGACTCAGGGACACGACATCCGTTATATTCTGGTGAAATTATTTGGTGAAGGAGCATGGGGATGAAAACAAATTTACAATTTCAAAAAATGAAGCAAGATAATGAAAAAATAACCATGATAACGGCATATGATTATCCATCTGCCTTGATTGCCCAACAAGCTGAAGTCGATATGATTTTGGTAGGAGATTCACTCGGTATGGTTGTTTTAGGCTATGACTCCACGGTACAAGTTACGGTCGAGGATATGATTCACCATGGGAAAGCAGTCACCAGAGCCGCAACGAATACGTTCGTCGTCGTTGACATGCCATTTATGTCTTACCATATTTCCATCGAGGAGTCATTACGAAATGCAAGAAGCATATTTCAACAAACGAAGGCCCAAGCGTTGAAAATAGAAGGAGCATCCGATGACGTACTATCTTTAACTAGAAAGCTTACGGATGCTGGTATTCCAGTAGTCTCTCATATCGGATTAACGCCGCAATCCGTCCACGTTCTAGGCGGCTTTAAAGTTCAAGGAAAAGATAAGGAAGCAGCGGAAAAGCTAGTAAAAGACGCACAAGCACTTCAAGCTCACGGCGCAATGGCTATTGTACTGGAATGCGTTCCGAAAGAATTAGCAAAAATCATTTCAGAACGTGTTCAAATTCCAACCATCGGAATTGGTGCAGGATTAGATTGTGACGGTCAAGTACTGGTGTATCATGATATTTTACAGTATGGAGTGAATCGTTTGCCAAAATTCGTAAAGCCTTATACAGATATATCAACTCCAATTAAGAAAGCAATTGAGATGTATGTGAAGGAAGTGAAGCAGGACGAATTTCCAACTGAGAAATTTTCCTATACGATGAATGAGGAGTTTTTGAAGGATTTATAACAGGAGGCAATAGAGATGGACATCGTCCGTAGTATAAAAGAGATAAATGAGAAAGTGGAGTCTTTTAAGAGGCAAGGGAAAACCATCGGTTTCGTTCCTACAATGGGATATCTCCATGAAGGTCATCAGCATTTAATGAAAACAGCAGGAGAGCAAAATGATGTAGTGATTGTTAGTATATTTGTCAATCCGCTACAATTTGGTCCAAATGAGGATTTCGATCGTTATCCAAGAGATGAGGAGCGAGACAAAAGGATAGCCATTCAGGAGAAAGTTGACCTTTTATTTATGCCTTCAGTAGAAGAGATGTACCCTAAGGATGCATCTATTCAAATGACAGTTCAAAGTCGTAATGATGTATTGTGTGGAAAGAAAAGACCGGGACATTTTAATGGCGTAGTTACCGTCTTAACTAAACTATTCCATTTGACACAACCTACTAGATGTTATTTCGGCTTAAAAGATGCACAACAAGTTGCCGTCATCGACAGCCTTGTTCAAGATTTAAATTTTCCAATAGACATTATTGCTGTCCCAACGGTACGGGAAGAAGATGGATTAGCAAAAAGTAGTCGTAATGTGTATTTAAGTACTAAAGAAAGAGAGGAAGCTCCTAGTCTGTATCAAGCTTTAGAAGCTGGTAGAAAACTAGTAGTTGACGGGGAACGAAATCCTGATACAATTGTTAAGGGTGTAGAACATTATATTCAAACACGTACAAGTGGTAAGATAGATTATGTAGAGCTTTTATCCTATCCGGAACTTGAACCGGTAAATCAAATTGATGGACAGGTTATCTTAGCAACTGCTGTTTATTTTGAAAAGGCTCGACTTATTGACAACGTCATATTCCAAAGGGAAGGAATTAAATCTGACGTTACATTAGGGGGATAACGATATGCTACGCACCATGATGAAATCGAAAATTCATCGAGCACGTGTCACCGAAGCCAATCTTAATTACGTTGGAAGTATTACAATTGACCAAGACATTATCGATCAAGTCGGTATATTACCTCATGAGAAAGTACAAATCGTCAACAATAACAATGGTGCTCGCTTAGAGACATACGTCATCGCTGGCGAAAGAGGTTCAGGGGTCGTTTGTTTGAACGGTGCTGCTGCTCGTTTAGTTCAAAAAGAAGATATAGTTATTATCGTTTCTTATGCTATGGTTTCAGATGAAGAATTAAAGACCTTTAAACCAAAAGTAGCCTTAATGAATGAGGATAATACAATCGCGGAAATTATAGAAGAAGAGCCGCCATTAACAATTTTATAATAAGGTGGAGAAAACTCTTATCAACTTGATAAGAGTTTTCCTTTAGGCATAAAAGATGGTTGGACTACATTTATATATTCTAATCGTATAAAATAACGAATAGGACGGAAGATGGAGGTGAGCACGTTGAACCGATTCGTGGTACTTGATTTAGAAACAACTGGACATTCACCGAATAAAGGCGACAGAATTATTGAAATAGGTATTGTCGTGGTGGAAAACGAAGAAGTAGTAGAAGAGTTTTCAAGCTTCATTAATCCTCACACTTCCATTCCTAGCTTTATATCTAATTTAACAGGCATTACAGAGTCCCATGTGAAAGATGCACCGGACTTCGCGGACATTGCCCATGAAATTATACATATGTTTGAGGATGCTTATATCGTCGCTCATAATGTCCCTTTTGACTTAGGTTTCTTAAATGCAGAATTACAAGCAAATGGTTTCTCAGCGTTACATTATACCTGTTATTGATACAGTTGAATTAGCACGCATATTATTACCGCAGGCTCCTGGCTATAAATTAGGTCAGTTAGCGGAGTTTTTTTCGTTTATGCACGATAACCCTCACCGTGCTTTTTCCGATGCGCTTGCGACAGCGGAATTGCTAAACACACTTCTTTCGAAAATGAATGGCTTACCATATGAAACATTAAGTCATTTGTTGGATTTCGAACCAATGTTAAAAAGTGACCTAGCACTACTTCTTCAAACCAGAATGGATGAACTTGCTTTTGTAGAAGATACAGAATCGGATGTAGAAATTTTTCGCGGAATTGCTTTACGAAAATTGGAAACAGCAGATTCCGACGAATCAAAAGATGTAAGTGTTTCATTTGGAGAAATGTTGGATTTGCTTTATGAGGAGCCTAATGGAATTAAGAGATATCTTCCGAATTTTGAATCTCGACAAGGACAAAGGGAAATGTCTGAGTTAGTATTCGACGCCTTTCAATCACAAACGCACGGTTTGGTTGAAGCGGAGACGGGCACAGGAAAATCTTTGGCGTATTTGATTCCGGCTATTTATCATGCGGTATCTACTCGGAAAAGGGTTGTTATTAGTACGCATCTTACACAATTACAGACTCAGTTGTTGGAGAAGGAAATTCCACTCCTAACACAATCGCTTCCCTTTCCTTTCGAAGTGGCTTTACTAAAAGGAAAACAGCATTATTTAAGCTTAAAAAGATTTGAAGCAGAGCTGAATAATAAGGATTATGATAATTACGATTTGACCTTAACCAAGGCCATCCTTCTCGTTTGGCTTACAGAAACGAAAACAGGGGATCTTGATGAAATACAACTTCCGACTAGTGGGAAGCAGTTTTTGCTTAAAGTTTCGACAGAAGCGGAGAGGGTGCTAGATCAAAGCTCTCCGTGGTATTCTAGATCGTTCTATCAGAGGGCAAGAATAAAAGCACAAAAAGCAAATATTATTATTACGAATCATTCTTTATTATGTACCGATATGACAAATGAGAGTTACCTATTGCCAGCATACCAATATGCAATATTAGATGAGGCACATCACCTTGAATCTACAGCATCTAAGCATTTTGGCGCGAAATTGGATTACTTTTCCATTCAGTACTTACTTAAGCAAATCCATGTATCAGGGCAAGAAGCGACTTGGTTAGATAAAGCCTCATCCGCACACCATTCCCTATCAGACATCCTTAGAAAATTCGAGTGGGAGCGATTGTGGAATGACGCGATGAATGAAACAGATGATTTATTTCGTACTATTTTCACTATGATTGATCAGCTTAAAAAACAAGTAGCAATTAATGATATTGGGCGGTTTCAATATAGACTTGACCATGTAGATACGAATGTAGATAACTGGACAACCGTCAACGATATGGCCATGAGACTTTCCTTTCAGCTGCGTGATATGATTCACGTATTACTCGAAGGAAAAAAACAAATTCAAGATCAGCCATACATAGATGAAACCTTGGAGGATTTTTCTTATTATGTAGAAAGAATCCAGCTCATTATAGACGAGTTAGAATTCTTTTTTCTAACTTCGGACCCATTGCAAGTAAAATGGGTGGAAATTGAGGCATTTGGTGCTAGAAATGCCGTATTTCTTTATAGTGAGCCCGTAGATGTATCCTCTTTACTTTGGCATCATTTTTTTGAAGAGAAAAAGAGTGTCATTTTAACAAGTGCAACCTTAACAATGAAGCAATCCTTTGACTTTATGAAGAAGCGTATAGGGTTATCTAATCAGAACGTAATGGAAAAGAAAATTCAATCTCCATATGCATATGAAAAACAAGTTCAAGTTATGGTTCCGAAGGACTTTCCTTCCGTTCAATATGGAAAAACAGAGGACTATATTCTTTCTGTTTGTGAAGCAATCTACTCCATGGCAGAGATAACCGAAGGTAGGATGCTTGTGCTTTTCACTTCATATGACATGCTTAAGAAGTCCTATCAACTGCTAAGAGAAATGAATGATGAAAATCATTTCGTTTTAATCGCACAAGGGATTTCTAGCGGAAGCCGATCTAGATTAAAGAAAAATTTTCAATTAAATGATCGAGCTATCTTATTAGGAACGAGCTCATTCTGGGAAGGTGTGGACATTCCAGGTAATGATTTGAGTTGTTTGTTTATTGTTCGATTACCCTTTCAACCACCAGATCATCCAAGTTATGAAGCAAAAGCAGAATTTCTCAAGAGCGAAGGGAAAAACCCGTTTATGGACCTAGCCTTACCGAATGCAGTAATTCGATTCAAACAAGGATTTGGCCGCTTAATTCGATCTAGCACGGATAGAGGTATTGTGTTCATTTGTGATGACCGAATTATGAAAACAAAGTATGGGAAATATTTTGTGGAATCTATTCCATCTGTTCCTATTTCCTATAGCTCTACCTTTGATTTACTGCAAAAAGCTGAAGAGTGGTTATGATACGATTCTTATTTTTACATATCCTATATGGAGTGACGTATAAACTCTCCGAATATGGGGTGTAAGAATGAAGCGAAATGTATTGTGGTGTTTGATTGGGTTATTATTGCTCATCTATCCACTTGAATTGGATAGTGAAGCACTAGATGTGTTAAAAGAGAATGAATTGTATATGGCGTTTTTAAGTCTTCCAGATGGCGAATCCACATTAATTCAAACGGGGAATGAGAAGAATATTCTCATTAATACAGGTTCACCAAAAAGCGAAGAAAAATTGCTAAGCATACTAGAGGAGTTTGAGCTACCAGCCATTGACACCCTCATACTAACCAAACAAAGTATCGATTATTGTGGGAATACAAAACGATTAACGAAAAGATATCACGTTGCTAACGTCATCTATACAGGGAAGCTTAGTGAAGCGTGCAAAAATCAAGTAAGTCCAAAGATTGCTTCCACTTGGAAACGATCCGAATTACATGAAATAACGAAAAATTTACAAATACGAGTGCTTGACGCTGAGCCTACTGGAGAAATGAGTCTAGGGATTATTTATGGACAAAACTCAGTATTGTATATGAGCAATAGCACCGTAGAAGACGAAAAACAAATAGGGGAATATCCACTTGAGCCTCAGATTATTAAGATAGGAGATTATGGACAAGGAAATTCCCCAAGTGAAGCATTCTTGGAAACGATTGATCCACACATTAGTATTGTGTTTGCATGTGAGGAGTGTAAAACAAACGAAGGACTAATCGAACGATTGAACGAATCCTGGATTGATGTATATCCGTTAAAACGGATTGGTACAACCATTGTGAAAATGGACTTAGAGAATTATGATATTGTAACCTAATGGAAAAGGGGATGAATTCCTCTTTTCTATTTCCATTTTCTTTATAAAACAAAAAGGTGCGCTTTAAAAAGCGCACAAAAGTATGGGTTAGGGATATTTGTTGAAAAAAATTAGAAACACCATCAAAATGGTGGATAGAACCTGTTATAATTAGTTAGGAATTTTCTTTTTCAACCATACTGATATTGTTGGTAAATCATCATGGCTTTATAAGTAACAATTTTTGTGAACCTAGGAGGAAATAAGATGGAAAACAATAAAATCGAAACGTTATCTACCGTTCGAATTCAGCATTCGGATGACCTGTATAAAATTGTGGATTGCCTAAATCGTACCTTAAAAGAAAAAGACTTAATGTTTGGCTTAGCCTTGGATGAGGATGAACATGATAAAGCAGTATTTACCATCTACCGTACCTAGTTGGGTGAAGTGGACTCCAGTCATCATCTTATTTCTTTTCCTTATCATGCTCGGTTTCGGGATATCGATATATAATCATACGATGGATAACAAGCGTGATGGATTTGAGCAATCCAGTGAGATAGCCATGGAACAAACCGCTCTAGTCTCCGTTGACCAAGTAGAACGCTATCACGGTGAAGAGTATTACCATGTCGTGACTGGGACAACAGAGGACGGGGAAAAAGGGTTTGCATTTGTACCTCAAGGAGATCAACAGAAACCAGTACGGTTGATTTTAGAAAAAAATATTATGAATGAGAATGAAATGAAGAATCAGTGGAAAAAATCCTGTTCTTCTTGTTCCTTTATCTCCATGAATTTGGGAATTAACGGAGACACCTATCTGTGGGAGATTAAATACATAGATGAACAAGATAGGTATGTGTTTGATTATTATAATGCTATGAACGGGGAAAAGTTTGGCAATTACCGTTTACGCCAATCTTTATATTAGAAAGGTGATGTGAGAAATGGAATTAGCAAATCGCGTGAAAACTCTTACTCCTTCGTCAACACTTGCGATTACAGCAAAGGCTAAAGAATTAAAATTGCAAGGCCATGATGTAATTGGATTAGGAGCAGGAGAACCAGATTTTAATACTCCTGTGCACATTCTAGATGCTGCCAAACAGTCGATGGATGAGGGGATGACAAAATATACACCAGCTGGTGGCATACCTGTTCTTAAATCTGCGATCATAAAAAAGCTTCAAGACGATCAGCATTTAACATATGAACCGAATCAAGTTATTGTTACAACAGGTGCGAAGCACGCACTTTTTACGTTGTTCCAAGTGTTACTTAATCCTGGTGATGAAGTAATAATTCCTACCCCATACTGGGTGAGTTATCCAGAGCAAGTGAAGCTAGCGGAAGGAACACCGGTTTTTGTGGAGGCAAGGGAAGAAAATGAATTTAAGATAACACCAGAGCAGCTAAAAGAAGCGATTACGGATAATACGAAAGCATTTGTTTTAAATTCTCCAAGCAATCCAACTGGAATGATGTACACGAAAGAAGAATTGGAGAAGCTCGGGGAAATATGCGTTCAACATGATCTAGTTATTGTATCGGATGAAATATATGAAAAGCTTATTTATACCGATAAGCCACATGTTTCCATTGCTGAGCTGTCTGCTCAGTTAAAGGAACAAACAGTCATTATTAACGGGGTATCCAAATCTCATTCCATGACAGGATGGAGAATTGGATATGCAGTAGGGAATGCAGAGATAATTAAAGCAATGACTAATCTGGCTTCACACTCTACCTCTAATCCAACTTCTATTGCACAATATGCTGCATTAGCAGCTTACGATTCCTCCCAAGAAAAAGTAGAGGAGATGCGTGTTGCTTTCCAAGATCGTCTAAATAAACTTTACGACTGGATATCCGATATCCCAGGGATATCTTGTGTAAAGCCTGAAGGTGCGTTTTATTTATTTCCAAACGTACAGGAAGCTGTTGCGAACAATGGCTTCTCCAGTGTAGATGACTGGGTGAAAGCATTATTAGAGGAAGAAAAAGTTGCCTTAGTACCGGGGTCAGGCTTCGGGGCTCCTAACAATGTTCGTTTATCTTACGCAATATCACTAGATCAACTAGAAGAAGCCGCAAAACGAATTAAGCGTTTTGTCTTAAATCATCAATAATCCAACGGAGGTTTATGTTTTGAAAACAACGATTTCGAAAGTATCCAACTACTTAAATGAAGAAGTAACAATAGGAGCATGGCTAGCCAATAAACGCTCTAGCGGAAAAATTGCATTTTTGCAGTTACGGGACGGAACAGGATTTATTCAAGGTGTCGTAGTGAAATCCGATGTACCTGAAGAAGTGTTCCAACTTGCTAAAAATGTGACACAAGAAACATCACTTTATGTAACAGGTAAAGTGGTTGAAGACACACGTTCGCCCTTTGGCTATGAGTTACAAGTAACGAACGTGGAAGTAATTCACGAATCAGTTGATTACCCAATTACACCTAAGGAACACGGAACGGAGTTTCTTATGGATCATCGTCATTTATGGCTACGTTCAAAAAAACAACATGCGGTTATGAAAATACGTAATGAAATTATTCGCGCAACATATGATTTCTTTAATAAAGAAGACTTCGTCAAAATTGATCCACCGATTTTAACTGGATCTTCTGCCGAAGGCACAACAGAGCTGTTCCATACGAAATATTTTGAAGAAGAAGCCTATTTATCACAAAGTGGGCAGCTTTACATGGAAGCAGCAGCCATGGCATTTGGAAAAGTATTTTCTTTTGGTCCAACTTTCCGTGCAGAAAAATCTAAAACGAGAAGACATTTAATTGAGTTTTGGATGATTGAACCAGAAATGGCATTCACCAATCACGAGGAAAGTTTAAAGGTGCAAGAAGAATATGTAAGCTATGTCGTTCAGTCCGTATTGGAAAACTGCCAGCTTGAATTAGGTACGCTTGAACGCGATATAGAAAAGCTAAAGAATGTCAAAGCACCATTCCCTCGTATTTCCTATGATGAAGCAATCGAGTTGCTTAAGGAAAAAGGCTTTACGGATATCGAATGGGGAGAAGACTTTGGAGCACCACACGAAACAGCAATTGCGGAAAGTTTTGATAAGCCTGTATTCATTACGAATTATCCAGCTGCGATTAAGGCTTTCTATATGAAGCCAGACCCAAATCGTTCAGAGGTCGTTTTGTGTGCGGACTTAATTGCTCCTGAAGGGTACGGAGAAATCATTGGTGGTTCACAACGAATTGATGACTTAGAGCTTATGGAACAAAGATACGAAGAGCACAACTTAACTGGGGATGCTTACAAATGGTATCTAGAGCTAAGAAAATATGGAAGTGTCCCACATTCTGGATTCGGACTTGGTCTTGAACGAACCGTTGCTTGGATTTCTGGGGTCGAACACGTTCGTGAAACGATTCCTTTCCCACGCTTATTAAATAGACTTTATCCATAATGATTTAAAAGGACTTCAACGGATGCACCCCGAAAAGTTAGACGAACTAATTCTAACGTTTGGGGTGTTTTTTTTGTGTAAGATAATGATAGAGGATCCATTCAACTAAGTAATTAAATGAAAATCCAAGTATTGTTAGTCACTTCTAGCGAAAGAAACCAGCAAATAATGATATAATGTGGGAAGAGGTGAAGGGCAATATGTCAGGAGATTATCAAAGTATTTTAACAGATCAATTCAACATTCCCAAAATGCTGTTTTGTCGATATAAGGAATTAGGACTAGATGAGACCGAGGTTTTACTATTACTCCAAATCTATCGTTTCCAAGAAGAAGGAGTTCTTTTTCCGACACCTACTGAGATCTCAGCATACATGACGATAAACGATCAAGTATGCTCCAGTTTATTAAGAAAACTAATCCAAATGAAATTGTTGACTATACATGAGGAGAAGAATGAGCAACAAGTCTTAACGGAGAGTTACTCATTAGAGCCATTATGGCATAAGTTGTATGCCGCAACGAACAAGCATGATGAGCCAATTAGAGTATCAGAGGATGAAACCAACATATTTTTGTTGTTTGAACAAGAATTCGGTCGTCCGCTATCTCCATTTGAAATTGAAACGATTAATATTTGGATTGATCAGGAAGATCAAGCTCCAGCACTCATAAAAGCTGCATTACGAGAGGCGGTCCTGTTAGGAAAACTAAATTTTAAGTATATTGATCGGATATTAAGAGAATGGAAGAAAAAAGGAATTCGATCTGTTCAGCAAGCTCGTGAACAAAGTCGTGCTTTTCACGTTCATCAGAAGCATGAGCCAGCACTACATTCAGATAATAAAAGAGATGTGTCTTTGTACTACAATTGGTTAGAAGAAGAGTAGAAGAGAGAGGGAACTATGTTAAACAAAAGTCAAATCAGATATTGTTTAGACGTCATGGCCGAAATGTTCCCAGAAGCAGAGTGTGAACTCGTTCATGACAACCCATTTGAATTAGTCATTGCGGTTGCTTTATCTGCACAGTGTACCGATGCACTTGTAAATAAGGTTACAAAGGATTTATTTAAAAAATATAAGACCCCAGAAGATTACTTAGCTGTTTCACTAGAAGAATTGCAACATGATATTAAATCCATCGGACTTTATCGGAATAAAGCGAAGAACATTCGAAAGCTTTGTCAAACTTTACTAGATGAATACGGTGGGGAAGTACCAAGAGATAAGACAGAGCTAGAAAAGCTAGCAGGGGTTGGTAGAAAAACAGCAAATGTCGTCGTTTCAGTTGCATTCGGTATCCCGGCAATTGCTGTAGATACACATGTGGAACGCGTTTCCAAACGGTTAGGCATTTGCAAGTGGAAGGATTCCGTTTTAGAGGTAGAAAAAACATTAATGCGAAAAGTACCAGAAGAAGAGTGGAGCGATACGCATCATCGAATGATTTTCTTTGGTCGTTACCACTGCAAAGCCAAAAATCCGCAATGTGATATTTGTCCGTTACTAGAAGTATGTAGAGAAGGACAGAAACGAATGAAGAAGTTAGAAAAGCTAGCAAAATGAAAAAGAGAGGACCACTTTCATCAAGTGATCCTCTCTTTACTTTATTCATCTTCTCGTTCTCTCCCGTTTGTTTCTATTTCTGGACTACTTGTCGGAATAGGACTAGATTGTACAGGCTGGCTCATATTTTCTGGGGTATCAGTATTAATTGTGACTACCTCTATCACATAATCCGGTCCAGGGGCTACATTATTAAACTTGTAGCTATTCTTATCCGTTTGAATCGCATTGACGGTTTCGCCATTGGATTTTAGTCTTACTTCAAAAATAACAGAGCCTTGACCTTGGTAAGACCAAGATGCGTTAATCGATTTCTTTCCATCAAAGGCCCCAGATACGTTCGAAACAGGGGAGACAGACGAATCATTTTCATCCTCACCGTCTTCATCGTCACCATTTCCATTTTCTTCTTCGTCTCCGCCTTCCCCTTGAATTTGGACGGTAACGCGTGCAGGTTCACTTATCATGTCTTCGTTTTCATCACTTACTGCGATAACTTCAATGGTGTAAGTTTCTCCTTGTTCTATCTTAGAAATTTCTAATTCGGTATTTTTAGTTGTCGTTAATTTACTTAATTCGGATTCTCCAACCCCTGCAGAAACATTAAAGGAGATGCCTTCTTTTAGCTTCTCATCGTATTTCCAAGTGACCTGGATCGTATTGTTATCTTTATAATATTGTGCTTTTAAGCCATGAACGGGTTCAATTTGATCATATTTCTCAGAGGTTTTCGTTGGCTCCGTTCCTTTTACAAACAACTCAGTAACAATTTTTGAATCTGGTGTGTACTTACTTGGTAGCTTAGCAGGATTTGAACCTTTTTCTACAGCAACTTCTACAACGGAAGATGGTTTCTCGAAATCTGGTGTATCGATGCCTTTAGAGATATGAGACATTGTTTCTCTAAAGAGGTCTTCCGCTACCGTTAATCCTGCACTTGGAATGATTTCTTCTTTTGGATAACCAGTCCATACTGCAATCGTATAGTTTGTCGTGTATCCACTAAACCATGAGTCTTTACTTCCATCTTGGCCTTCTATATTTGTCGTTCCAGTTTTACCTGCGATAGGTAGTCCTGAGACAGCCGCTTCTTTACCTGTTCCACTTTGAACGACCGTTTTTAACATGTCCGTGATCATATATGCAGTAGAATCAGCCATAACGGAAGTAGGTTTCGGTTTTAATTCTATAGTTTCATTTTCAAATTCTACTTTAGTTACCGCATAAGGCTCATTGTAAATCCCTTCGTTACCAAATGCACGGTATGCACCAGCAAGTTCCATTGGAGTAACTCCGGTTTGCGCACCGCCAATCGCATCGGTTAATTCAATTTGATCTTCATTAAATTTAATACCAAGGCTTTCAGCAAATTTTTGAGCATTATCTCTTCCTACTTCTTCAAAAGTTTTAACAGCCGGTACGTTCAACGACCACTGAAGGGCGTAACGAGCAGACATCCATCCTTGATATTTGTTGTTCCAGTTTCCAATGGACTGATTTGTCCCAGCGATTTGATAAGGTTTATCATCATTTAGTTGATGATACGTAGACCATTGTAGATATTCAATAGCTGGACCATAATCCACAATTGGTTTAAATGCAGAACCGGCTTGTCTACCCTCACCATCAATTGCGAAGTTCCAACCATTTTTCGTATCATCTAATTTCCGACCGCCACCGATTGCTCGGATAGCACCTGTTTTTGTATCTAATACGGTCAGACCCGCTTGGAATTTGTTATCTGGAAAATTAATCGGGTTTTCTTCACTATTACTTAATAGGAACTCTACTCGATCCTGTGCATTTGGATCAAGCGTCGTATAAATCTTCATACTATCGTTATAAATGTTTGCACCCGTTTTTTCTTCTACTTCATTTGCTACCTGTTGAATAAACGATTCATAGTCTTTACGATCAGGAGAGGAGTTAACGAGTAAATCCTCAATCTTCACTTTTTTCGCTTCAGCTGCTTCTTCTTCTGTAATCTTATTATGTTGAACCATTAGGTCTAACACGGTCTCCATACGTTCTTTTGCTAAGTCCGGCGCTTTAAATGGATCATATGCAGAAGGGCGTTGTGGTAGTCCAGCTAAAAGTGCAGCTTCAGGCAACGTAAGCTCACTTAGCTCTTCTTTTCCAAAATATGTTTTAGCTGCTGTCGCGACACCATATGCACCACTACCATAATAAATTTTATTTAAATACATTTCTAAAATCTGTTCCTTCGAATATTCACTATCTAGCTTGATCGCAAGCCACTGTTCTTGTACTTTCCGCTTTAGTGTTTTTTCAGGAGAAAGGAAGGATCTCTTTACTACCTGTTGGGTAATTGTACTTGCACCCTCTGATCCGAATCCATTGGTCACGTTACTCCAGATCGCAGCAGCGATTCGACGAAAATCAATTCCAAAGTGTTTAAAGAAACGAGCGTCTTCTGTTGCAATAACCGCATCACGTAGAATAGCTGGAATTTCGTCATAGGTGACCTTAGTTCGAGTTTGCTGACCTAAATCAGCAAATAACTCTCCATTCATATCATACACTTTTGTAGAGGCAGGATCGTATAACATATCTTCATCAATATCGGGAGCAGTTGCAGCATAGTAAGTGAATAACCCACCTACACCTAAACCAGCTACCAACATGATTATCACGAGTGTTAAAAGTATTTTTTTCCATATAGGCTTCTTCTTGTTTTTCTTCTGCTTTCTTCTTTCTATACGAGATTGGCTATTGTTCGCCATACTCATCTTCCTCCGTTCTTAAAAATAAAGATGATCAATTATCGACAAGTAATCTACTCGAGCCTGATAATGAAAAGGAATAAGATTTCCAATCCTTTGTACATCTTTATAAGGTATTGATTTTCTTCCTCCGTTAAATTGACTTTCCCAGTATGGGAAGAGTTTCATCGCAGGAAAAAAATAAGTCTCGTCATGCTGGGAAAATCGGATGATTAAGAAACAAATTCCACCGTGTTCACATACTGATTTCATATGGTTAATTTGATGTTCATGAATATTGGATAACGGGAAGGACGTTTTGTTTTTGGTTTCCTTCGCTTCAAAATCAACATACTTCTCCCGATATATCCCGTTGTAATCCGTTGTAGATGCTTGCTTAAAATAACCTTCCTTGATAACAGCTGCACTTCGCTTTGGGTAATCTACCCGAACAATTTGAACAGGGGTTGGTTTTTTATGAATAATAGCTTTATTTCTAGATAGGTAGTAGGTGTTTGTTTCATTTATATCTTCTTCTAAAGTCATTCCCCGATTTCCAAAGGATATTTCCTTGCTATTAGTTTGACGTGCTAATGGCATAATAGGTTTCTTTCCATTTGGATAATTCATATTTTTGCCCTCCCTGTGCATGACAGTATCATATCAGAAAAAGAATATAAAGTGGTCAAATAAATAGCAAAATTTCATGACACCTAGTAAACAAGCGTCTAGCTGTGCATGATAAACAGGAGGTGGTTAACGATGAATCTATCTGTTCAAAGCATGATTTCTTATATAAAAGAAGAAACAAATCGTCATAATATGGATAACCTAACTCGTACAGAAGCCTATCAATCGTTTTATCAATCGTTTCCTAACATCAAATGGGCTTTCTTGGCAAGTATGGTATCTAGAAATGCGGGTTGGAATATGACCGACCTTCACTCACCCGTTTTTGAAACACTACTTCCACAAAAGACTCGAACCCGTTTGTTTTCGACCTATGAGAGAGCCAATTGGCTAATTTTTTCAGACGCATATCCGCAATTATTATTGTATAGCTTGTCGCTGAAACATCAAAAACCTTTATTTCGTCAACTATGTTATTTCGATGTTTCTACATTTATGCAAAACGAGTGGTTCCATTTTTGGAATACAGGGGATCAAACTCGTTTGATGACTGCGCTAATCATTAATGAACAAAATGTCATTCGGCAACCGGTAGTTAACCAACGTTTTTATAAGCACGCTGTCTTTGAGCGATTTCCATACGCATTTCAGGATCTGTTACATATGAATGCTATCCTTTTTCCTACACGTACTGGTGATGTGTTCGCTACAGATGTGTTTGATTTTAGAAGTGTAACGAAACGAATTCAATTAGGAAAACGGTTAGCCGCAATTTTGTTTCATCCAATGATTTATCCAGCTGTGTTTGATTTTGCATCGCAAACAACTCCAACTGGTTCAAGTCAAGAATACGAGCAATACCAGAGCAATCACAATGGGGTGTATACACCAAAATTACGAGATGTGTATCCAATCGTTACACATCAAGATATTATTCGAAAGGATTGGTCTCGGAATGAGGGTATCTTAGAAAAATGGTGGAAGCCCGTATCGATTTCAGTAGAGGATAATAGATGGAAAGCATTCAAAAAAAAGAGACAATTCCTTGCGCAAATAGTAAAACCTTTACGTTTCCTTAAGAAATAAAGAGGTTGAGACAAAAGAATAGTAAGCAATGAAAAAACGAACAATTATCATTAGTGCCAATACCCCGCTCCGGAACTTAACGACGCTTCCGCGGGTGGCTGGTGAGCCTCCTCGTGCTGACGCACGGTGGGGGTCTCACCGATGCCTTTCCTCCCGCGCTGGAGTCTACGTATATTTCCGGAGCTAGTATAGGCTGTTGTTCGGCTTTTCGGCTTATCCTTTTCGTTATGTCCCAGCCCCTTTGTTCTTCCTTATTAAGTAGAAGGACGGTTTGGCCCTTCTAATTTTTTGTCTCCATAACCTCGACGTTTTTCTTCCGTTGTCTTAAGCGGTTTGTTTTGTTTTCTTTTTTGATCTTGATCCATTATGAATCCCTCCTTTTTCAATAGTTTGATACATTACATAAAAATCATGCAAGCCTGAGGGAAAGAGTCGAAAAAACTAAGATAGTGAACTGGATACTCGCTAAAAATGTTTGTTTTCTTCTAGTTTTGTCAAGAGAGAAGGAAGTCATCCACCGATGGAGAACAGTATAGCCAAGACCAATTGGAGGAGGAATCACGATGCATACATTCATCCCAAAACAAAAAGATACACAAACTCGTTATGTAACAAAAAAAGATTTTGAAAAAGATTTTATAGAGTTAATGGATCAAGTCCGATTGTTAGAGCAAAAAGTGGCGACAAAAGCAGATGACCAAGTTCTGATGTTAACATTGGCGCATAAGCAGGAGTTAGAAAATCTCCAAACAGAAGTATTGTCCCTTGGAAGAGAAGTAAAACAGTTACGTAAAGTCGCACAAGAATCGAGCAAAGATCGATGGAAAGACCGAACCATCTTCTCAATCAAGCACTTGCTTAAAAACATGCAATTTGCCCGCAAATAATGATAAAGTAGTACTAGAAAGGCGGGTAGAACGATGACTTTACATGAATCCATTGAAAGTCTAAAAAAAGACTTACAGCATTTGCATACCTATTATGAAACCCATGAAAAGCCAGAGAATAAGCGAGATCCAGCGTTTTTCGAATATGTGAAAGAGGAAACCACTCCTATTTATAAGAAAATAAAAGCGTGGGAACAAGAAGCTTTAGCGTTTGTAAAGGATCGAGAAGTACGTGTACATCCACAACAAGTAGCCTCCACCGCAGAAAATTTGGAGTTACTCCTTATGCACAGCTACTACATAGATGTGCGAAAAAAACGATATATGGAGTTATATAAATCCGTAGAATACGTATTCGATTTACTATTAAAGGATTTGCGTGCTAAAAATTCCTAGATGATAGCCTTTACAAGCCGTATCCGTTCTACTATACTTACCTATACATCAGGTACAGATATAAGGAGTTCCTACAGAAGGGGTTGCGCAAATGGATAAACAAGCTCTTATAGAAGAAGCAAAAAAAATACGAGAAAATGCTTACGTTCCATATTCAAAATTTCCAGTTGGTGCCGCTTTGTTGACCAAATCTGGAAAAGTATATTATGGTTGCAACATTGAAAACGCAGCTTATCCTGTAAGTCTTTGTGCAGAACGAGTGGCAATATTTAAAGCCATATCCGATGGAGAGTATGAGTTTGATCAGCTAGCGGTAGTAGCGGATACGGAACGGCCAGTGCCACCATGTGGATCATGTAGACAAGTGATGAGTGAATTTTTCACAAAGGATTTAATGATTCATACAAGTAACTTACGTCATGATACAAAGTCTGTCACGATGGAAGAGCTCCTACCTTTTTCTTTCTCACAAGATGATCTAGAAAGTTCACAAAAGTAGGGGGAAAATAGGTAGTTGTCTGAGACAGGTCTCCACTCTTTTACATAGGTTATTATTGAACCTAAAAGAAGAGAGGAGACCTATTTTTATGAGACACCATAAACCCTACGGCCCAGGTTGCGGCTTTCCGAAACCAGTTAAAAAGGTGGTATACCCTACTAAGCATAATATGATTGATCACTGCTACGAAAATACAGTA
Source organism: Radiobacillus deserti (assembly GCF_007301515.1). Lineage (GTDB taxonomy): Bacteria > Bacillota > Bacilli > Bacillales > Amphibacillaceae > Radiobacillus > Radiobacillus deserti. Next base: position 1,824,586 of record NZ_CP041666.1, on the reverse strand, counting down.
GAACACATTCATCCTGCTCATACTACCGTCGTGAACCATCATCTGCAGAAAAATGCGCATGTATATCCACATTCCACTTCTGTTGAAAACACGTTCGATAGTGTCGATTACTTCGCCGGAGCATATGAAGTACCATCTCCGATTGCACCGGTTCCTCCAGTAACAGGACCTGCAGGTATGGGCCCAATAAATCCGGTACTTGGGGCAAACACTGCACCATATGGACCTTACCCAGAGAACCCTGGACTAAATGTAGAGAATCTAGCAAGTCCAAATGTAGCAAGTCCGTATGAGTACGAAAGCCCGAACGATTTTAAAATGATGAAGCCTTATTCCAAAACTTCTAAATCATTTAAATGGAAAAAGTAGGAGAATAAAGACGAGAGAAGGTATTGCATGATCTAAATCCGAACAATTATTCGATGGCTCTCATCCGAATTATTGTTCGGATTTTTCATTGCACTTTTATCCAACTACACTAGGAATACGACTATGATATTTTTGCTTGGTTTTATAGAAAAGATTCCATAAAATAGATGCAGGGGGAAATAAGATGAAAATCGTTACTGTAACAGGATATAAGCCTTTTGAGTTAAATATTTATAAAGCAAATGATCCAAGAATAAAGATAATAAAAGAAACTTTAAGAAAAAGGCTCATTGCTTTAGTTGAAGATGGACTGGAATGGGTGTTAGTTTCAGGTCAAATGGGTGTGGAACTATGGACATGTCAAGTCATAATGGATTTACAAGCTACATACGATATAAAGATAGGAGTTATACCACCGTTTGAAAACCAGGAAAGTAGATGGCCAGAATCGTATCAAATGGAATATGAGGAGATTAGTATGCAAGCAGACTTTTTTCAGCCATTGTATCAATCCGAATATAAAGGCCCTTTTCAATTTAAAGCACGTGACAAATGGCTGATCGAAAAAAGTGACGGGTGTCTTGTATTAACCGATGAAGAGTTCCCAGGAAGTACGAAATATTTTATAGAGGAAGCGAAGAAGGCAGAAAAATTCTACCCAATTCATGAAATTACTCCGTTTGATTTGGACGAGACAGTACAGGACCTTCAAGCAGAGGAGACAAATATATGGGACGGTGATTGACAATTTTTCATTTATTTGAAAAAATAGCACTAAGTTGTGTCAAATATGAGGTGATGATGAAGTGTTAGAGCGAATTCAATTAACGGGTAAAGATATATTAGAAAAGAACTTCAAAACAGGGATGAGAGGATATAACCAAGAGGAAGTAGATGAATTTTTGGATATTGTCATTCAAGACTATGAGCACTTTCAACAAGAAATAGATCGATTACGACAAGAAAATGAGCGTTTAAAGAGAGGTGCTGGACAACCTAAATCTCGTCCACAGACCTCTAATCATCAAGTGAACTATGACATTTTAAAAAGAGTGTCGAATCTTGAAAAAGCAGTCTTCGGTAAAAAATACTCAGATGTCGACTAAACATTACCAATGACAGGTCGTACATATCGGTGATATAATGGTTTGACGTAAGAGATGATTCCTTTTACAATGAAGATTGCGCATAGATGAATGTTGGAGTAATCGCTGCACGATTTGTCGTGTAGAGGAAAGTCCATGCTCACACAAGCTGTGATGCTTGTAGTGTTCGTGCTTGACGAAATCATAAGTCAAGGTAGCCTAACTGGCTAACGGCAGGGAAGATACCTAAGTCTTCGGATATGGTATTGCAACCTTGAAAGTGCCACAGTGACGTAGTCAGAATGGAAACATTCTGAGTGGAACGAGGTAAACCCCACGAGTGAGCAACCCAAATAATGGTAGGGGCATCCTTTAGTAGGGAACTGAACCGAAAGAGGGACAAGCTAATGCTTGTAGATAGATGATTACTGCTTAAGTACGAGGCTGACCACCGTTTGGAGTACAACAGTACAGAACATGGCTTACAAAACATTCATTGGTCTGATGCTATTATAGATGAAACCCTTTCTTTTAGAAAGGGTTTTTTTGCGTTTAAGTAATCCTTCTATTATCATAGACAAGAGGATATATATATAGAAGGGACATTACTATGAAAAAAGAAGTACAATTGATTGCTACTGCAGCAATGGGGTTAGAATCCATTGTAGCAAATGAAGTAAAAGCATTAGGATATACAGATGTAAAAGTGGATAATGGGAAAGTACTTTTTACAGCACCTGTGGAAGCTATCCCTCGAGCTAATTTATGGCTTCGAACAGCAGACCGTGTAAAGTTACTGGTTGGGGAATTTAAAGCTACAAGCTTTGAAGAATTATTCGATCAAACCAAGCAAATCGAATGGGAGCAGTTCATACCAGAGGATGGGGAGTTTCCCGTTATCGGCAAATCAGTCAAATCTACGTTACACAGTGTTCCGGACTGCCAGTCTATTGTGAAAAAAGCGGTTGTAGAACGACTAAAGCAAAAATATGGCATTGCTAGTTGGTTAGAAGAAACAGGAGCATTCTATCGAATAGAAGTCGCGATTCTAAAAGATATTGTAACATTAACATTAGATACTTCTGGAACTGGCTTACATAAACGTGGTTATCGAGTAGGACAAGGGGAAGCTCCACTCAAAGAAACACTAGCTGCTGCACTGATTCAGCTTACGAATTGGACACCAGATCAGCCATTAGTTGATCCATTTTGTGGGTCTGGAACCATCCCAATTGAGGCTGCACTCATTGGACAAAATATAGCACCAGGCTTCAACAGGGAATTTGCTTCGGAAGACTGGCACTTAGTTGGGCAAGCTGTATGGGATAAGGCCCGTCAAGAAGCAGAAGATTTGGCGAAATACGATCAACCCCTTGATATACATGGATCTGATATTGACCATCGCATGATTCAGGTAGCTAAAGATAATGCAATAGAAGCCGGATTAGGTGACCTTGTAACATTTAAGCAAATGCAAGTTAAAGATTTATCGATCAAAAAAGAAAATGGCTACCTTGTAGGGAATCCACCATACGGACAGCGTATCGGGGATCGAATGGAAGTAGAAAAACTATATCGAGATCTTGGGGAAGTCATGAAAAACCATCCTTCTTGGAGTGTGTATATTTTAACGTCTTACGAGAAGTTCGAACAGCTTTATGGAAAAAAAGCGACCAAAAAGAGAAAGCTGTTTAATGGTTTTATTAAAACGGATTACTATCAATATTTTGGGAAAACGAAATAATAAGGGGGAGCAGAAGTCTATATAAGGCTTCTGCATTTTTATAATAAAGGATTTATAGAAGTAATTGTGGAATTATTAGCTATAGAGAACAGGGGGAGATAAAGATGACTTTGGAAATGAGAACAACATGCGAGAAATGCTCTAAACAGCTTTCACCAAAAGAGGAGGCGTATATCTGTGTGTATGAATGTACGTTTTGTCCGGATTGTACCACTGGGATGAATCATGTTTGCCCAAACTGTGGCGGGGAACTAGTAAAACGACCAAAAGCTAAATAAAAGGAACGTACATCTATTAGAATGTTTGGTAAAATAAGACTCGAGTGAGTAATTACTGGAAGGGGTGTCATCGATGACAATAAAAGAAACAGAACAACAATTTAAAGAGTTATTAAAGGAACAGAAAGCGTATGAAGAATCTTTATATCTGATGATGTGGGATTTAAGAACGAAAGCACCACGTAAAGGGATGGAACTTCGCTCTGAGGTGATTGGCTTCTTATCTCAAAAAATTCATGTTCTATCTACATCCGATCAAATGAAGCAGTTTATTGATGCATTAAAAGGAAAAACGAACGACCCTGTTCTTGCCAAATCAGTTGAAGAGTGTGAAAAGGAATATAACCGGAATAAAAAAATTCCAGAACAAGAATATAAAGAATATGTTACCCTTCAATCTCGTGCAGAATCTGTTTGGACAGAAGCGCGTGAAAAAGGTGATTTTTCTTTACTACAACCATACTTAGAAAAATTAGTAGATTTCAAGCGAAAATTTGCAGAATACTGGGGCTATGAGAAGCATATTTACGATGCATTGCTAGATATGTATGAACCTGGTGTCACTACTGAGACGTTAGATCAAGTGTTTTCCGCATTAAGAATAGAACTGACTGCTCTAGTTGAAAAAGTAAATCAATCTAGTCATAAACCAAATCCTGAATTACTGCAACACCATTTTCCAAAAGAAAAACAGGAAGGCTTTAGTTTGGAAATTCTGAAACGAATGGGTTTTGATTTTGAAGCTGGCCGGTTAGATGAAACGGTACACCCATTCGCAATTGGAATCAATCCTAAAGATGTACGTGTGACCACTCGTTATGATGAAGAGGATTTCCGTATGGCAGTATTTGGCACGATTCATGAAGGTGGACACGCTTTATATGAACAAAACATTGATCCTTCCCTTTATCAAACACCACTTGCAGGTGGAACTTCTATGGGGATTCATGAATCTCAGTCCTTATTTTGGGAAAACTTTGTAGCAAGAGATGAAGGCTTCTGGGAAAATCATTTTGATGTATTTAAATCATTTGCACCAAAGGAATTTCAAGACCTAAGCTTTGATGATTTTTATCGAGCAATTAACGAAGTGAAACCGTCTTTCATACGAATTGAGGCAGATGAGATGACGTATGCTTTACACATCATGATTCGCTATGAACTGGAGAAAGCACTCATTGGTGGAGAAATAGAAGTAAAAGATCTTCCGAGACTTTGGAATGATAAAATGGAGGACTACTTAGGAATTCGTCCAGAATCGGACAGAGATGGAGTGCTTCAGGACATTCACTGGTCCGGAGGAGACTTTGGCTATTTTCCATCATATGCCTTAGGATATATGTATGCTGCACAAATTCATCACGCGATGAAAAAAGAATTAGATGTAGAGTCATTCATTCGAAATGGACAGTTTTTAAAGATAAAAGAATGGTTGGGGAATAAGGTTCATCGTTACGGAAAGATGAAACAGCCACTTGAAATTTTGAAAGATGTAACAGGAGAAGGATTAAACCCAAGCTACTTAGTAGATTATTTAACAGAAAAATACACAAAGATTTATAAGTTATAAAGGTATAAAAAAACGGCCCTGAGGGGCCGTTTTTCATTTCTAAGTATTAGCTTAAAGCATCTGCCATGTTAGGAGCTAGTAGGTCAGAATTTTCGTAAAGCGTTCCAATTGCGCTTTGGTACTCGTCCCATTTAGCTTGAGCAGAAGTGAAGTCAGCTGCATCTGCGTTTGCTTCAATTGCTGAAGCTACTTCGCTATAGTAATCTTTCAACATAGTTAATGCTTTAGTATAAGAATCTTTTACATCATCAGGAAGATCTGCACTTGGTTTGTAGTTATCTAGTTCAGTTTGTGCATTTTTCGCCGCTACAAGTGCTTCATCAGCAGCTGCTGCACGATCTTCTGGCGTTACTTCTTCATCACCAATTGTAGCCTGATACGCATTAATCGGTTGTTGGAATTGACTGAAAGTAGAAGTGAAGTTTGCTTGTTCATCTAATAAAACAAGTTTAACGTCTGAATCACTTGCATTTTCTTCAGATGCTTTTTCTTCTTTATCTTTTCCATCATCTGACTGACACCCAGCAATTACTAGTGCTGATATTAAACCTAAAGCTAGTAGAAATTTTTTCATGGATTATAACCCCCTAAGAATTAATACTTACTATTCTGTCAATCCATAAGTAGTTTAATACTCTATTATTTAAAAGTAAACAATATATGAAAATGTTATAATTTTCGAAAATCTTCGATGATTCTAATAAATGGTAGTTTAATATAGATTATTTGTTTCCACCATTGATAGAATAGACTCATTTTAATTACTAGTGTTTAAACTAGACAACAGAACGTGCGTTCTTGTAGAATGAATTATATGATACGGAGTTTAAAATAAGAGGGGAAACAAATGAGCTTGTCTAAACAATTAGCCTTTTATTTAGATGATTTATGGGCTAAAGGATTCAAGTTAACAGACGAGGAAGTAACATTTATATATTTCGGGAAACGATCGACAATGTCAGAGGATTGGAAAGTGATACTTGCTTTAAAAACGACTCTCCAAAACCAACAAGCTTTTGTTGGAAGTTATTTTTTAAGTTTGTTAGAACTTCTGAAGGTGGAAGGAATCACTTCACCATCTGGTGCTGCGAAACTCTTAAAAAAGAAGGGTATTATTGCGTAAAAAAGTCCTCCTTATGACGTTGTATCGCTTGTCGTGCAAGTTGATCTGCTTTGCTATTTTGCTTCTCAGGAATCCATTTAATAAAGAAGTAAGGAAATGTGTGTGATTTTCTAAGAATCTCATCCAACAATGGTGCGAATTTAGGGTTTTTTGTAAACTCCTTTTCGATAACGTCCACAACTAGTTTAGAGTCAGAGCGAACTGATAAAATCTCTTCTGGGTAGGCTTGTTTACATATTTCTAATGCCTTAATAACAGCAAGAAATTCTGCTTCATGATTAGAATAGACTCCACTATAAAAAGAATATTCAACATGATCTTTTCCGTTTTTTATATAGATTCCGATTCCACTAGGACCTGGATCGCCACTTGCTGCTCCGTCTGTATAGATTTCTAACATAGAATGTCCCTACCTTTATCTAGTTTGAAGGCAATGCTTGTCCAAAGCATTGCCTTATTGTTATTTAAGATGAAGTTTTGATACCTTTCGCCATATATAGGAATGGGGTATCCATAGCTGCAACGATAAACTTAATGATATAGGTACTAATAAAGATCTCCAGCCAAATATTAAATGGATATTGTCCGTAGAAAGCAATACCACAGAAAATAGCTGTATCAACTAGCTGACTTATCATCGTACTCCCGTTATTACGTATCCAGAGAAACTTGGTGTCTGGTAAAGCAGCTTTAATCTTACTGTAAATCCAAACATCTAAATACTGACTGACAATGAACGCTGATAGACTACCAATCGCAATGTTAGGTATAAGTCCAAATATCGTAACGAGCGATTCTTGGGCAAAGTCTTCAGGTCCGGGCTGAAACTTCAAAACGATCTGCATAATAATTGTCATAATAATTAGAGTAGAAAACCCTAACCAGACCGCTTTTTTAGCGTCTTCTTTTCCGTACTTCTCATTTAATATGTCTGTTGCGAGGAAGATGGTACCATAAATGATATTCCCCAATGTAGCGGTTAGTCCGAACAGTTCAACGGTTTTTACGACTTGAATATTCGCAATAACGGTAGCCATACCAATCCATACGAACAAACCAGCTTTTCCAAACGTGCGGTATAAAATGAGAAGCATGCTGAAATTCAGGATTGCAAACACAATCCAAATCCATTCATTTTGCAAAATGATTCCTCCTTAGTTTTGATGACGCGGGAGATTTCGAACCGCGGGTAGTTTAAAACTACCAAGCAAATATTATACCTAGTAGATAATAGAAATTCAATAGATTTTTTTGGAACACAAGAAAAGCGATGACCATTTGGTCATCGCTATTATATATATTTATATATATTGTTTATTTTTTCGTTACGTTAGCTGCTTGCGGGCCGCGTTCTCCATCGACGATTTCGAAAGATACTTCTTGACCTTCCTCTAATGTTTTAAAGCCTTCCTCTTGGATAGCAGAATAGTGAACGAACACATCATTTCCTTCTTCCAATTGAATGAAACCGTAGCCTTTTTCCGCGTTAAACCATTTTACTACACCGTTTTGCATGTTACATCCTCCTAAAAACTTACACGTATTACGTGGTAATACAAACAAGATGAAGTTGCATGTAAAAAGGTAGCTCTGAGAGAAGCGAAGGATCACAATTCCATCCACTTCTTACTCGGAAGCTACCTGTCATTTATGAACCCATTACATCTTCTTTGCTTGTATCAAATATAGCTTATTTTACCAGTTGCGTCAAGGGTTTCAGCCTGAATCCACCGATTCATTTATAGAGGTTGAATGAGGTTTTGTATCCCGTTATCATTTTGTTTTTCCCTCCATTATACTACAATGGAGATAAGGGAGGAACGGAAAGAAATGGCCATACATATAGGTTTAACTGGGTGGGGAGATCACGATACACTATATCCAACGAAAACGACCTCAACGAACAAATTATCTACCTATAGCTCCTATTTTCCTGTAGTGGAAGTGGATACTGCTTTTTACGCAATCCAACCCGAAAAAAATTATCAAAAATGGGTAACAGACACACCTGATCGTTTTTCCTTTGTGATAAAAGCTTTTCAAGGAATGACAGGGCATGACCGTCAAAAGAAAAGTCTTCAAGAAGCAAAGGAACTGTTTGCAGCATATAAACAATCGATCACTCCAGTTCTACATGCAAATAAACTAAATTGCATCCTGTTTCAGTTTCCACCTTGGTTTGATGTAACGAAGGCAAATATACGGAAATTAAGAGTCATACGCGAACTTTTACCAGATTTACCTCTTGCATTAGAATTTCGTAATCGAACATGGTTTGAAGGAAACAGAAAAAATCAAACCATTCAATTTATGAAAGAAGAAAAATGGATACATACCATTTGTGACGAACCACAAGCAGGGGTTGGTTCTATTCCTACTGTTTTAGAACCAACGTCCGAACATAATACACTTGTAAGATTTCACGGGAGAAATGTGCATGGATGGAATAGAAATGGTCAGGCAGATTGGCGTGCTGTTCGCTTTCTTTATCATTACAATCGTCGAGAGTTAGAAGAGTGGGCCAGTCATTTAAACGAACTGGATAATGCATGTCGAAATGTGACGGTCTTATTTAATAATAATTCAGGGGGAGATGCTGCACGAAATGCCATTGAATTAATGGAACTATTAAACATTACGTATGAGCAGTTAAATCCTAGGCAGCTTGATTTATTTGAATGAAAGGAGGTATGAATAAAATGGATCATATTAGTGCGATACAATCCTATGTGTACAACAAATTTGCGAAAGACGGATCCGGACATGACTATTACCACATGCGAAGAGTAGCGCTACTTGCTGGAAGAATTGCCAAACTGGAGGATGCGGAAGTCTTTGTAACAGAGGCAGCTGGATGGTTACATGACGTTGATGATCGAAAGCTAACGGATTCACCAGAGGAAGCTAGAAAAGAACGAGATGAATTCTTAGAGGGAATTGGAGTTGACTACTCTACACGAAAAGCTATTGGAGTAGCTATACAGGATGTGTCCTTTAGCAAGGGAAATACGCCAATTACAATAGAAGGAAAAATCGTGCAAGATGCGGATCGATTGGATGCTATCGGAGCAATTGGAATTGCGAGAACATTTGCGTATGGAGGCTCTAAAGGTCGTCCGCTTCACTCGGAACTTTCAGGTGAAAAAGAACTAGCATCTATTCAACATTTTTATGATAAATTACTACTATTAAAAGATAAAATGAACACGGAAACAGCAAAAATGATGGCGGAAGAGCGACATAACTTTATGGAATTGTTTCTTCACCGTTTTTTACAGGAATGGAATATAGATTACTAAAGCGTGACATCATGTTCGATATCACGCTTTTTTATCAACTATTGAGCCACCCGTTTTGCTCCTATATATCGCTCTTTCCAATATGAAATCCCCATATCAGATATTTCTACCCCATTTGATTCGCCAGCATGAATAAATTGATTGTTTCCTAAGTAGATCCCCATATGGGAGGGTCCTGCTTTGTAAGTCTGATAAAAAACAAAATCTCCGACGGAAAGATTAGAAACAGGTTTTGTTGCATTCCAAATGTCACTAACCGTTCTACCTAATTTTATTCCTTGAGACTGATATACATATTGAATAAACCCACTACAGTCAAATCCTCCTGGTGATTCTCCACCCCAGACATAAGGGGTGCCAATTAAGCTTTTTGCTGTTGTAATTACACTAGAAACGGAGTAGGAGGTCGTTTGTTTTTTTACTGGTTTCGGCTCCGCTTCTTTTTGTTCTGTATTAGAAGTTGGTGCTTCAACTGTTTTTACCGGTTCTGTCGGTTCTGCTTCATATATCTCATTTACCGTTTTCTCATTAATAGACTTTTTCACTTCTAGCCCATGATCTTCTTGAAAATTAATGATTGCTTTGTCGGTTAATGGACCATAAATACCATCTAGCTCTCCTTTATAATAACCAAAGTATTGGAGGGCTTTTTGTATTTTTGTAATGTCTTCTCCTTGTTCTCCTGGGACATAATCATTCTTGATGGATTTCAGTGGTTGTAAGTATTTTTTCCGCTCAATTTTCATGAGCGTTGTAATTGTTTTTTGATTTGCTACACCATTTACTGTTAAGTGATGATCCTTTTGGAAGCTTTTTAAGGCATATTCGGTTCGAATACCAAACTCACCATCAACAGGCTGTTTAAAATAGTTCAACTGGCTAAGCTTATATTGTAGTACAATGACGGATTCATTATGTTGACCGTATTTTAGATTCTGCGCCTGTGATAAGACCTCATTTTGTAATACAGGGTAAGCATCCACATAAAAGGAAAATGGTTGGCTAAGCAAGAAACCATATGCCATGGAATGTTTTACAACTTGCTGAACATTTCCGGTTTGTAGCATGCGAACTATCCCCTTTCCTAAATTTGCTCTTAACAAGATTTATGTCCTAAAAGAAAGAATATGAATTCATTTTGAAAACGAAATGTTTTTGTAATATATGTGTTACAATGAGGGTATCACCATAGAAAACTACAAATATAGATATCTTAGCGTTCTAGAGTAGCAATGAACCGGTTACGGAAGTATATAGGTCGTTTAAGTGTAATAGGGTTGCTCATTATGTTGCCCTTTATCGATATTACAAAACCATTTCATGGAATTATGCTGGAGCAGGCTAAGGGTAAAGAAGCGCTTTATCCAATATATAAATTAGATAATTCAGATTTATTAAAGTCTTTGATTGTCATACCGGAAATTGTGGAGAATGTGAATGCACTTATTCCCATGGTTAAACGAATAAACTCCATTGATCGACCAATTCTAGAGTTATTGGTAGACCAAGGGGTAAAAATTAGATTGTTTGAAGGTAGTCTTACAGACGAACCTTTGTTATATTATTTAAAATGGGAAAAACCACGTGGATGGACAAAAGATGTGACTTGGGAAGATGTTCCAGGAGCCGGAGGTGGCTGGTTAATCTCGGCAAAAATTGGAGCAAGTGTACCCGGGAATGGTCATGGGTCTATTAATTTAGAACTCCATGAAATTGGGCATACGGTGTATCAATTGTTGAGCACGTCCTCTCAACATCGTACAAGTATGAATAGGCTATGGGAGGAAGAGGTTTCTTCCATGTTCCCTGATCAATCTTATTTTGAAACGTACACATCCGAATACTTTGCGGAGTCTTTTGCCTATTATTATTGTAATGAAAGGACTCGGAAAAAATTACACCAACTTGCACCGAATACGTATCAATTTTTTCAACAATTTCATTCCATTGACCTTTCTCATATAGATTCGTATTTTTTTAGATAGGAGTGTCTTCGTATATGGTTACGGGAGAGCAAGCGTATTTAAAGCTTTGTGAAGAAGTATTGGAACACGGGACAATAAAAGGGGATCGTACAAATACTGGCACGCATTCATTATTTGGTTATCAAATGCGTTTTGACTTATCAGAGGGTTTCCCTTTACTGACAACGAAGCTTGTCCCATTTCGGCTCATTGCGAGTGAGCTTCTTTGGTTTATTAAAGGGGACTCTAACATTCGTTATTTACTGGAGCATAACAACAACATTTGGAATGAATGGGCGTTTAAAAAATGGATAGAAAGTGAACAATACGACGGACCAGATATGACAGATTTTGGACGCAGAAGTTTGCTAGACGAAGCATTTAATGCACAATATAGAGAGCAAATGGACCGATTTAAACAACTAGTTCTAACGGATGATGGATTTGCTAAACGATTTGGTGATCTCGGTTCTGTGTATGGCAAACAATGGCGCGCTTGGCAAACAACGACCAATCAAACGATTGATCAATTAAATGATGTCATCGAAACGATCAAAGTGAACCCAGATTCTCGACGTTTAATTGTTTCTGCATGGAATCCTGAAGATGTTCCAAATATGGCTTTACCACCTTGTCATACTATGTTTCAGTTTTACGTTGCCGATGGAAAATTATCCTGTCAGCTCTATCAACGAAGCGGGGATATTTTCTTAGGGGTTCCATTTAACATTGCTAGTTATGCGCTCCTCACACACTTAATTGCACACGAATGTAATTTAAAGGTTGGAGATTTTATTCATACGTTAGGAGATGCTCATATTTACTCCAATCACAAAGAACAAGTATTAACACAGTTAAGCAGAGAACCAAAATCACTTCCAAACTTAAAGTTAAATCCAGAGAAAAAGTCTGTATTTGACTTTGAGATGGAGGACTTAGCTCTGGAAGGATACGACCCTCATCCTTCCATTAAAGCTCCAGTTGCTGTGTAGAGAAGGAGGGAGAATGTTTTGTTATCATTTCTAGTCGCAATGGATAGGAACCGTGTTATTGGTTATGAGAATAATTTGCCTTGGAGACTCCCTAAAGACTTAAAATTCTTTAAAGAATTAACCACTTCCCAAACAGTTATTATGGGAAGAAGAACGTTTGAATCTATGGGTAAACCTTTGCCAAATCGGACGAATGTTATTGTTACAACAGACTATGCTTATAAACAAGACGGGTGTATCGTGATTCATTCATTGGATACCATTTTACAATGGGAGAAAGAATCCCCTAATCGAGAGCTTTTCATCATTGGAGGAGGCAAAATTTTTGAACAAATGCTGCCACATGTGGATCGAATGTATATTACGTATATAGATGAATCCTTTAAAGGCGATACGTATTTTCCTAATTTTAATCCAGCTGAATGGGTATTAACGAGCGAGAAAAAAGGAGAAAAGGACGATAACAATCCGTATGATTATTATTTTCGTCAATATGATCGAGCATAAGTTTATCTGATCCAGTTTTAGTATCATATGATTATCTGTTATGTTAATATAGACGTTGGAATGAAAACGCAATATAATGTAACCAAGATAGACAAGCTATCATTTACTTAGAATTTTTTGAATTGGAGTGAATCCACATGCTATCTAACATCGGTTTTCCGGGGTTAATATTAATTCTCATTATTGCACTTGTCGTGTTTGGGCCTTCTAAGCTTCCTGAAATCGGAAAAGCTATAGGGAGTTCGTTAAAAGAATTTAAAAAAGCGACTCGTGACCTAGTGTCTGATGACGATACGAAAAAAATAGATGATAAAAAGTAATGTGTAGGAGGTGTAAGGTTATAACAACCTTACATCTTCTTTTCTGATTAGACGGTAGAGGGGGGAAACATGACTTGAATAACGATGAACAATTGTCCAAAGAGAAGGACATGCATGTGGTTGATCATATTTCAGAATTACGCAAACGGTTGATTTGGACAGCTGTCGTGTTTATTTTATTTTTACTTCTCGGCTTTTGGTTTGTAAAAGATATTTATTATTTCTTCGTTCAAGATTTAAGTTTTACTTTAACGGTGATTAGTCCAGGTGAAATTATTTGGATTTATTTTACGATGGCTATGCTCGTTGCTGCAGTCGGTACCATTCCGTTTTTGAGTCTGCAGATTTGGCTGTTCGTTAAGCCAGGCTTAACGTCACGTGAACAAAAGGTGTCCTTATCTTATATTCCAGCGATTTTTCCTTTATTTATAGCTGGTTTAGTCTTTGGATATTACATATTCATTCGTTTGATTTTACCTTTTCTATTATCTTTAAACGATGGCATGTTCACGGAAATGTTTACAGTAGATCGTTATTTTAAATTTTTACTTAACGTTACACTTCCGTTTGGGTTGTTCTTTGAAATTCCGATTGTATTTATGTTTTTAACGAGTCTCGGTATTTTAACACCTGCTTTTCTAAGGAAAACGAGGAAATATGCGTATTTTATTCTTATTATTGTTGGAGCGGCTATTACACCACCAGACTTTATCGTGCAAATTGTAGTGGCCATTCCGCTCATTATTATCTATGAAATAAGTGTCGTGTTATCTGGAATCGTATTCCGTAAAAAACAAGAACAACATGAAGCATTTATGAGGGAAGAACCGTAGTTTGGAGGTGAGGAATTGCGTTCATTTTTTCAATATATGATGAGGTATCGTGGGGCTAAACAATATAAAGATGAAAGTCAGCTCGCTGAATGGATGTTTCGAGATCACGCATTTCCTAAGCATGCAACCTCTTATCATGAAATAAGTAGCTATTTAGAATGGAATTCTCCATTTCCGAATGCCTTACAATTGTTTGATCGGCTTTGGGACGATTATCAGGAAATGGAACAGTAATAAGGAGGAGACAAAGGGTCAGCTTGTCTCCTCCTTTTATTTTCTCCAAAAGTATTTCTTTGCATTAGATGAAGTAAAAGTTCTTTACTCCATTTGAATATCTAATAATTGACGATACGAAAGAGTCTTAGAGCCTTCTTTGTCCACATCCACCGTTAAGCAGCTGTTCAAAATGTCAATGTTGGATATACACCCCAATACGGTATGAAAACGTGGAGTAGCGTAATAAGTAATTCGAACCAGAATCTTCTCCTTATACGCTTTTTGAATTACAGCATTCATTTCTTCTGCTTTTTGTTCGTCTATAATCGGCATCGTTTGGTGGGTATCCTCTTGCCACAGTTCTCGCAACATCTCCACATGTTCTGGTAGCATCAGAGAACTCCACTTAATGGAACCACGGTCATTTATCATTAACCATCTTCCTTTCTTTTCGCTTTATTATATACGAACAAATGTTTGTTTTCAATGGATAAAGAACAAATGTTCGTGTATAATAGGTTAAAAAGGATGGTGAAGGGAACATGACCGCTGAACAAATTCGATGGACGAAGGAACGAAATGTGGAAATGATATATGTGGCCCAAAATGGATCCTTTACACAACGAAGAGTCAAAATTATCGGTATTACAGATACAAAAATATTAGCTTATTGCCATTTGCGCAAGCAGATGAGAACATTTTTGTTAGAGCAAATTTTAGCTATATTTCCATAAATACAAACAAATGTGCAATTTCGATTTGCTACGACACCTATAGAAAACATGATATGATAGATAGTAAGAATATTGTCAGAACAAGGGAGGGAGCCTACTAATCATTTAGTAGGATAGAACAATGAAAATACTTCACACAGCGGATTGGCACTTAGGAAAAATAGTTAACGGTATTCATATGACAGAGGATCAAGGCTATGTTCTGGATCAGTTATTAGACATAATCGAGCAAGAGCGACCGGACGTTATTGTCATAGCAGGTGATCTATATGATCGATCTATTCCGCCAAAAGAGGCTGTTGAACTATTGAATCGTGTATTAACGACAATCGCAACCAAGTACAAAATCCCAATGGTCGCAATATCAGGAAATCATGATAGTCCAGACCGTCTAGAATTTGGACGAGAGTTATTTAAAGCTCAACATTTATATTTAGAAACAAAGCTTCGGTCTCCACTACAGCCGATTACTATTCACGATCAATACGGTCCAGTACATTTTCACCTTATTCCTTACATGGAACCTGCAGATGCCCGTATGTTTTTTGAAAATGATACGATTCAATCTCATCAAGCCGCAATGGAGGCCGTCGTTAACCATATAAAGAAAAATCATGCGATGAAAGAACGACATGTGTTCGTTGGACACGCATTTTTAGCAGGTGGAATGGAATCTGAGTCTGAAGAACGTTTGTCTATGGTAGGTGGCAGTCCCTATGTAGACACTGCTATGTTTCATGACTTCAGCTATGTCGCATTAGGACACCTCCATCAACCACAACGAGTGACAAGCGATACTATTCGATATAGTGGGTCCATCTTGAAATATTCTTTTTCAGAAGCAAATCATAAAAAATCGGTCACCATGGTTGATTTAAGTGAAACAGGAGAAGCAATACTTACATTCATTCCACTGATTCCTCGAAGAGACATGAGGGTCCTTGCAGGTTATTTTGATGAGCTAATGAAGCTTGACCCATCCGAGGATTACTTGCACATTCAGTTGTTAGACGAAGGACAACTAATCGATCCCATTGGTAAGCTGCGTAAAGTCTTTCCAAATATTTTACGATTGGAACGTAAGGTACAGACATCTACTAAAGGACTAAAAGACCTAGAGCAACTCCGAGAAAAGCAAAAAATGTCCCATACAGAATTATTTGAAGCTTTTTATGAAGAAATGAAAGGGGACAAAATACCAGACGAAAGAAAGAGCTATATGGAAAGAATCGTCCAGCAATTATTAGATAAAGAAAGGGAGAGCTAGGGTGCGCGCATTATCATTGAAGATGACCGCTTTTGGTCCATACCACCATACGCAACATATTAATTTTGAGGAACTTGGTGATGAGACGATTTTCTTAATCACAGGACCTACCGGGGCAGGAAAAACAACCATATTTGATGCTATTTGCTATGCACTTTACGGTAAAGCAAGTGGCAGTGATCGTGATCAAGATACGTTACGTAGTCATTTTGCTAGTTCAGATTTACCTACAGAGATAGAGTTTACCTTTTCCATTCGAGATGAAACGTATAAAGTAGTCCGTAGTCCGAAACAATCCAAGCGAAAGGAACGTGGCGAAGGCTTTACGGAGGACCCAGCACGTGCAGAGCTATATGATATAGCGGAAAACCGTTTACTTTCCTCCAAGATTAAAGATGTAAATGAACTATTAGAAGAAAAGCTTGGATTATGAACAATTCCGTAAAAATGATTATGATTCCTCAAGGAGAATTTCGGCGCTTAATCTCTGAAAATAGTAAAGAAAGAGAAGAGATTCTACAAAAGATATTTCACACATACTTCTATGACCGGATTACAGAAGAATTAAAAAAGCAATCGAAAGAAT